>NZ_JBBMEY010000014.1:0-52703 GCF_040096285.1 Ruminococcoides intestinihominis
AAATTGTCATTCTTCCAATTTACAAGCGACAGCTCCCTTTACACAAGGGAGCCTTATTTGCTAAAATTTAACACTTTGCATTTAGCCCCACAAACCCTAATTCATCAAATTAATCTTATCGCAAAATCATAATTGAAAAAACAAAAGGAAAAGTAGCAGATAAATTAAAAAATCTGCTACTTTTTTATATTATTTATTATTTTTTACTTAACTCACAATAAAGCTGAAAGATTTAAATTTGTTGAATTTCATTATAAAATAACAAAAATTCAATAACCAAAATTAAGTCTAATCAAAATTGAAGAATTAAAATATTAGTCCTCTAGGCCTAGAGAATCTGCAATTTCCTTAACGATACCTTCAACTGCAATAATTGCGTCATCAACCTTAGTAACATCCTTAGCACCGGCCATAGCCATACTTGGCTTACCACCACCGTTACCACCTGCGATTTGAGCAACCTTACGAACAATATCACCGGCCTTAATACCGTTTGCAACTGCATCTTTACCACAACCACAGATAAATGTTACCTTGTCACCATTGATACTAGCAAGAACAATAACTGTTGTTGGGTCAGTATCTACTGCTCTAGATGACATATCACGAAGTAGGTCAACTGTTGCACCATTGATAGCAACTGAGATAATACGGATACCCTTGTATCTCTTAGCATTCTTAAATACTGCTTCTGTTGCATTCTTAGCAAGTTTCTGATTTAGTTCTTCAATCTTCTTATCCTTTGCTTTCATTTCTTCAGCAATACGGATACTACCCTGTACAAGTTCCTTAGGGTTGTTAATTCTTAGTGCTTCAGTACACTTATTAACAACAAATAGAATGCTGTTTAGGTAATTTAGAACACCCTCACCTGTAACGGCTTCAATTCTTCTAACACCTGAAGCTACTGAGCTTTCAGACTTAATCTTAAATAGACCGATATTAGCAGTATTAGTAACATGAGTACCACCACAGAATTCAATTGAGAAATCACCTGCGTTTACTACTCTAACTCTGTCACCGTACTTTTCACCGAATAGCATCATAGCACCTAGCTTTTTAGCTTCTTCAATGTCCATTTCTTCAGAAACAACATCTAACTGGTCTAGGATTTTTTCGTTAACTAGGTTTTCTACCTTTTCTAGTTCATCATCAGTCATAGCTTCATAATGAGTAAAGTCAAATCTAAAGTAATCATCAGAAACTAACTGACCTGCCTGTTCAACATGAGTACCCAAAACTTCTCTTAATGCTGCTTGTAGTAAGTGAGCTGCTGTATGGTTACGAGTAATGTTCATTCTTCTCTTACTGTCAACCTTAGCAAAAACAGCGTCATCAACTGCAACAACACCTTTTTCTACCTTTACTGTGTGCATAAAGATACCTGATGCATCCTTAGTTGTGTCATTTACAGTAACAACTGTGTTGTCTGCAACTAATACACCGGTATCACCAATCTGACCACCACTTTCAGCATAGAAAGGAGTTCTGTTTAGAATGATAAGACCTTCTTCACCTTCGGTAAGAGCCTTAACTCTCTCACCGTCTTTAACCATAGCAAGAATCTTGCTTTCACAAGAAGTTACCTTATAGCCCTTAAATTCTGTCTTGTCAACATCAGAGAAGTCAATGCTATCTGATAGCCAAGCCTCAGCACCGGCATTCTTGTGGGCATCTCTTGAACGATCCTTCTGTTCCTGTAGAAGTTCCTGGAATCTTTCAATATCAACTGACATTTCATTTTCAGAAACAATTTCCTTAATTAAGTCAATTGGGAAACCGAATGTATCGTTTAGCTTAAATGCATCATCACCGGAAAGAACCTTGCTATCTGCTTTAGCAATAATATCTTCAAGCATCTGCATACCTTGCTTAACTGTCTTGCTGAAAGAATCTTCCTCAGCTTCAATAACCTTAACGATAAAGTCACGCTTATCACGAAGTTCAGGGTAAGCAGTTTCGTTTTCTTTAATAACAGTATCGGCAACTTTATATAGGAATGGGTCTGTGTAACCAAGAATTCTACCATGACGAGCTGCTCTTCTAAGCAGTCTTCTCAGAACATAGCCTCTGCCTTCATTTGATGGCATAACACCATCACCAATCATAAATGTTGTAGAACGAATATGGTCAGTAATAACTCTAAGTGAAATATCTGTCTTAGGGTCTTCGCCGTAGTTAACACCAACAATTGAAGAAATATGCTTCATAATGTTCTGAACAGTATCAACTAGGAATAGGTTATCAACACCTTGCATTACACAAGCAAGTCTTTCAAGACCCATACCTGTATCAATGTTTGGATGGTCAAGTGGAGTGTAGTTATCGTGACCGTCATTATCAAACTGAGTAAATACTAAGTTCCAAACTTCCATAAATCTGTCACATTCGCAACCAACACCACAGTCAGGTTTACCACAACCGTGTTCTTCCCCTCTATCGTAATAGATTTCAGAACAAGGACCACAAGGACCACTACCATGTTCCCAGAAGTTATCAGCCTTGCCTAGTCTAACCATATGGCTAGGGTCAACACCTACTTCTTTAGTCCAAATATCAAATGCTTCATCATCATCTTGATAAACTGAAATATATAGCTTTTCTGCCGGGATTTCAAGAACTTTAGTAAAGAATTCCCATGCCCAAGCAGTAGCTTCTCTCTTAAAGTAATCACCGAATGAGAAGTTACCTAGCATTTCAAAGTAAGTACCGTGACGGTCAGTGATACCTACTTCTTCAATATCAGGAGTACGGATACACTTCTGACAAGTAGTAACTCTTGTCTTAGGAGGTGTAACTTCACCTGTAAAATATTTTTTCATTGGAGCCATACCACTGTTGATTAGTAGTAAGCTTTTGTCATCCTTTGGAATTAGTGGGAATGAAGGAAGTCTTAGACAACCCTTTGATTCCATAAATGATAAGAATTTTTCTCTTAACTCATTAAGACCAGTCCACTGCATTGTTTTCTCTCCTTAATTAATATAAAAAATAATTGTTTATGAAAAATAAAAAACCTGCCCCTAAAATTAGGGGCAGGATAATTCCTGTGGTACCACCCTAGTTGAAGTGCAATAATGCTCTCCCTCTCGGACTCTTTAACGCAGAGATACGCTGTGTTCATCACACAGAGCTAATAGGTTGGCCCTGTAAAAATTCTTTAAGTAGTTTCACCAACCCTACTCTCTCTAAAAAAGAACATTTTACATTCTTCCTACTCACAGCTTTTTCATATTCCTTTAGTATTATAAACCAGCAAAAATGGTTTGTCAAGAACGCTTTTTACGAATTACAGAAGAAGGTGGAATTTCTTTATCTGTAGTCATAATCAGTTCTTCCATTGCATGAGGTGCACTTTCAACTGCAACACCATATTTATTCTTTAGTTCCTTACAAACTGTTGTAAATGGAATACCGGAAGGTGGCAAAACATCAAGTGTATCACCAACAAAGAATTTGTTTCTCTGAGTGATATTTGACACATTACCCTCATTACTTTCACAAACTGCCACTACATCATAATGTCTAATGTAGCCACCGTTTGAAGTAACTTGTCCAGGTTCTTTGCCAAGGTAAAAACCTGTGTTGTATTCTCTATGGCTGATTTTTTCAAGTTCTTCTTTAATCCAAGGCTTTAGAGTGTAGTTTTCTCTTTCTTTCATATAGTCATTTACTGCATGACGATATGCATTAGTAGTAACTGCACAGTAGTAAGCACTCTTTGCTCTACCCTCGATTTTTAGGGAAGAAATTCCACTTTCAATAAGCTCAGGAATATGCTCAATCATACACATATCTCTACTATTATATAGGTATGTGCCACCATCAGCCTCTTCTACAGGGAAGAACTGACCTTCCCTATTTTCTTCATAAAGATGGTACTTCCATCTGCAAGGCTGAGCACAGTCACCACGGTTGGCATCTCTGCCTGTTAGGTAACTGCTGATTAAACATCTACCTGAGAATGAAACACACATTGCACCATGTACAAAACATTCAATCTCAAGTTCCTTAGGAATCTTTGCTCTAATATCAACAATATCGTCAAAAGTCATTTCTCTTGCAAGAACAACCCTACTTGCACCCATATTGTACCAAGCATTTGCAGTATCGCTGTTTACAATACCTGCCTGAGTTGAAATATGTCTTTCAACATTCGGTGCATATTTCTTGGCAAGTTCAAAAACACCTAGGTCTGCAATAATAAAAGCATCAACACCGATTTCATCAGCATAACTAAGGAAATCAGGTAGTACTGCCATTTCGTTATTTCTAGGCAAAGTATTGCAAGTTACATAAAGTTTACTGCCATAAGAATGGGCAAGTTCTACTGCTTTCTTAAGCTCATCATTGTCAAAGTTTTTGGATGCAGTACGCATACCAAACTGTTTACCGGCAAGATAAACTGCATCTGCACCAAACTTTAGTGAATTCTTTATACACTCCATATCTCCTGCAGGAGATAAAATTTCCGGTCTTTTAATTTCAATATTACTCATTATTTGTTACCACTTATAGATAGATTATATTCATGTTCTTCTGCTGTAGAAGCATAGTAAGCCTGACCTGTCTTAGTATCGTGACAGAAGTAGTAGTAGCTTGTGCTATTTGGATAAATAGCAGCCTCAATAGCCTCTGAACTTGGGTTACATATTGGACCACTTGGTAGTCCCTTAATCTTATATGTGTTGTATTTACTGCTATACTTTTTGCCACCCTTAGATGCAGGTACATGCTTTGCATCACGATAAGGATAGTAAATTGTAGAGTCAAGACCCAGCTTTGCATAATCGGATGCATTACCTGAATCAAGTCTGTTGTGAATAACAGAACTTACATTGTACATATCATCCTTATCGGCAGCTTCTGCTTGAATTAGAGATGCTATAGTCATAATCTGGTCAAATGTATAACCTGTATCTTCTGCTCTATCTTCAACAGAAACTTTCTTAGAATAACCGTCAGCCTTGCTTAGAGTATTAACATTCTTTTCAGCAAAGTTACTTAACATTCTACTAACAGTTAGTGAAGGTTCTTCGTTTTCATAGAAAGTATATGTATCAGGATATAGATAACCTTCCAGCTTATAGTATCTACCATTTGACTTAGCCTTGCCCAGAACCTTTAGGAAAGCATAATCATCATCAAACTGATCACTGTTACATAAGCTTAGGAACTCATCCTTATCAGAAAGAACCTTCTTCTTAACTAGTTTATTGGCAATTTCGTTAATGTTCATACCTTCTGTAATCTGTACTTCAACAGACTTAACATTGTCGTATGGACTTTCCAAAGTATTAATAATAGCCTCATAGTCTTGGTTAGTCTTTAGCTTAATAGTACCATGTTCAAGGTACTTATCAACATGTTTCATACTACCATAGAACTTAAAGAACTTCTTGTCCTTGATAACACCTTTATCATATAGCTTATCAATTACATCATCAAAAGTATCTGTCTTTTCAATCTTAACAGTAACCTCATTTGCTTCAGGTCGAGAAATAGCAAGTAGGTCATCTACACCTGTTAGCATATATTTAGAAAGAACCACACCGGCCATAATAACCATTACAAGCCAAATAATTGTAAAGATACGCTTATTCTTCTTAGACTTACGCTTTTCCCTTTTCTTGGCTTCTTTCTGATGTTTCTTGTCAGCTTTCTTCATATCCTTTTCTACTTCAGCTCTGGTTTTGCCACCACTAAAGGAATTAAGCTCTTGACTATCAGTCAGCCTTGGCATAGTTTCTCTATCTACTCTTTGTCTTCTTGGTCTTTCTTCCCTTTTATGATAAGGTCTGTCAAGTTCATCTTCATCAATATGTAGATGGAAAGAAGCTACCTTCTTTTCTCTTTCTTTCTTAAGTCTTAACTCTTCATTTTCAAAATTATTATTACTCATATTGCACCTTCAATCAGATGTTTCTGGTATATTGCTCTGTGATTAAAACATTGATATTTTCATCGGTTTCTTCCACAGGAATATTCATTTTCACTTGCTGATGGTAACACATACCAACAACTTTCCCATTATAATGGGAAATAAATCTATCATAATATCCTCTGCCATAGCCGATTCTCTTGCCATCGGGACTAAAGCCCAAACCCGGCACAACAAGGACACTATTTCTAAAATCAAGTATTCTACTGCATTTTCTAACATCAGGTTCCATAATACCAAATGAACCAACCATAAGGTCATCAAGACCTCTAACATAATAAAAGTCAAGAATATCCCCATTACAACGAGGAAGACCTACTCTCTTGTGGTTAGCCAAAGCAGCATAAATAAGATACCTTGTATCTATTTCATCCTTAGTACCTGCATAACAAAGGACAGTATCAGCCTTGTTATATTCCTCAGTCATAAGGAATCTGCAAGTAATCTCAAGGTCATAATCTTTTTTCTTTTCTCCGGTGATACTCTGTCTTATTTTTTTAAGACTTTTTCTCATTTCATCTTTAGTTAGTTGGGACATTGTAATGAATCAAACACCTTTTTCATAGTTTCTTCGCCTTTAATATTCTTTAGAATTTCAAGACCAAAATAAATACCTGCACCACAGCCTTTGCCTGTAATAATGTTACCACAAGCAGTAACTACTTCACCTGTATATTCGCCACCGTCAAATGAGTCCTCAAAACCCGGGAAACAAGTAGCTTTCTTATCCTTTAAGTAACCCTTATGACCTAAGATTGACGGTGCGGCACAAATAGCACAGATAAGTAACTTCTTATCATAAGCATACTCAACAATTTCTTGTACCTTTTCATTCTTTTCAAGGTTAAGTGTACCAGGCATACCACCCGGAAGAACAACAGCCTCTATATCACTTAGGTTTACTTCTTCTAAAGAAATATCTGTATTAACAGAAATATTATGACTGCCTGTAACAGTTTTTCCTGTAACACCAACAGTTGTTACTTCAACACCACCTCTGCGTAGCATATCTACAGGTGCAAGTGCTTCAATTTCTTCACAGCCATCTGCCATAAAAACATATACCATAATAATCTCCTTTACAAATTGCGAAGTCCGATATAGGCTTCATTTACTTTTGTATTACCCAGAAATTTTACCATTCCATCAGGTACAATTTCTTCATTATCAAATATATTTAATGTTGGTGAATAGTTAAAAACAAATGTATCGGCATCAGACTCTTTTAACATTTCACCAAGCAAAGGAAAAATATCATCTTCCTTAGCAAAAAGTTCCGATACAACACATTTCTTGTATTCATCTTCATCAACAAAGCAATAACCGTCACCACTACAAATTACATAACCACCATAATTCTTAACATTGGCAACAGAATATTTTATATAATCTTGGCTAAACTGCAATGAGTTTCCCTTTAGATAATTTTCTCTCAGCTTACCCATACCGGTTACACTAAGTGACATACAAAACGGACTGTATTCTGCAATATGCATTAGCTTATCCCTAGAAACAGTAGCCTGCTTTCTAAAGCAATTTCTCTCATAACCAAGTGAATAGTAATAACCGTATAGGTGGTCATCAGCAGGATATAAGAAAGAAAATTCTTCACCTAAAGTTTTGGCATCTTCTAAACTAAAATCAATAAGATTTTTCATTATTCCTCTATTTCTATACTTGCTTTCAGTAGCAACACCATAAAGGTAGTGTGCCTTATACTCAAGAAATTTACAAGGAATATGATACAACATAGCAACAGTACGATTACCGTCCTTTGCTACATAAATTCTCATTTTATTTTTGTTGTTTTTCATAAAAGTTTTGAAACCTTTTAGTGTATCGTTAAATGATGCAATCCAAAGTGTTTTCAGTTCTTTTAAGTCAGCCATTGAGCCTTTAGAATATTCAATCATTGTTTAACCTTTGCGTTATATTTCATTAAAATTATATTTGGCTTATAGGACAATTTACTTTTTCTTAAGTCCTCAAGTCCCATATCTTCTTCTCTGTTTATATATTTAAAATCAGTTAGTGTCTTAACAAATTCATTATTAATTACCGGATAACCGTTGTCAATTATAGACTTTTCAAAATGAACATCACAGATACCATCACGAATTTTTGATGCAACTGTCATTGCAACAGCTTTGTTGTCAACATAGATAATGCCACCAAACAAATCAAGTTCATGGAAATGTAAGAAACAATCCTCTATTGCCACATAATCAGCACCATATTCTTCACCATCAATTTCATTTCTGTCAGATGCCCACTTAGCAGCAATTAAAAGTGCATCGGAATAATGCTCTCTGGTTAATGGTTCATAAACATAATCAGGATTTACTCTTTTGAACTGACTGATATGGTTTCTCTTGCCGTGATATTTCTTACCGGAAAGGTTTGCTAAATCTTCTTGCAAATAAATATAATCTGCATCATCCCTATTTTCAGTAAATTCAAATTTATTTGGGAATAATGTTTCCAGCTTTTCCTTAACTTCTTCTGTTAACAAACCAAGTTCAAATTCTGTAGCATTTCTGTCCTCTGCATCTTGCAAAAGTTCTTCTACTGCCCACTTTAAATCTTCTCCACCAAATGGAATTGTGTAACCAATCGGTTTGTCATTTTCAAAATAACATCTAAAAACAAAGTCATTCTTAAACGCTATTCTTGTATCGTAATGTTCACTCCACATATAAGTATTGGCAAATGAACATTCACCATCCATAAAGTTGGTTTTGTCTAAAGCATTTTGATACTTTTCTTTATCTTCAATTTTTGGTTTCCTGAATTCTAACATAAATATCCTTATACTTTTCCTTTTACTTTGGAATATACCTCATTAGAAATTTCTTCAATAGACCTTGGTTCACCGTTAAAAGCACAATCAACAACTTCCCATCCAAGTTTGTCTGCACAATACTTAGCTGAAGAATGACATTTTTCTAAAAAAGAAATATTCTTTTCGTGAATATCCTTTTTATTTTCGTCACCATTGTACCTTTTAGCCATTAGTTTCTGGCTAACTTCTATTGGCATATTTAAGTAAAGCACAAAGTCCGGTGCAGGTATTTCCAACTTAATATGCTCAAAATCATTGAGCCATTCTAAATATTCATCATACTCATTTTCATTTAATTTACTTAACTGATAAATCGGATTCGATGTACTATATCTGTCACAAAGAAAGATTGTGCCATTGTCATAGTCATTTTTCCAATCTTTTAAGAATGAGGCTACCCTATCAACTGCATAAAAAGCTGATGCAGTATATGGATTTACCAAGTTAGGGTCATCCCCAAGTTCACCACTAAGGTACATTTTTACCAGTGCTGAGCTGTCGCTATCATAACAAGGAAAAGTAAGTTTCTTAACATTCTTTCCTTCTGATAATAGCTTTTTATATAAAAGGTCAGTTTGGGTAGCTTTGCCACTACCATCAAGACCTTCAATCACAATAATCTTACCTGCCATACTTCTCTCTCATTTCTTTCATTTTGCCACAACTCATTTTGCCCTCAGGACAAGGACCAAACAGACAAGATGGACCACAATTCTTAAATAATGTTGGGGCAACTTCTAGACATTGTAGTAACATTTGTTCAGCGACTTCTCTAATTTCCCACTGAGCTCTGTTACAACAACGGTGAGCAAAGAAGTTGTGAAGTGAACGAGCATTGAAAGTACAAACAATCTTTGTAGTACAAGCATTTGGAAGTACAAATCTTGCATCTTCGTTTGCTTTCTTAATGAAAGCGTTACACTGTCTTTTGTTTTCTTCTTTAAAAGAATTAATTATTTCATCATTTGTACCGGATAGTTCTTCACCTTTAAATTCTTTAATGTACTTTACAACAAGTGCATCACGAATTTTACTGTAAGCATCACTCTGTAAATCGATTACCTTTTTATATTCTTCATAAGCCTCACGGCAACTCTTGATTTCAGGTGGTGTTACAAATTCAAAAGAAGTACCGTCAACATATCTCTGGGACTGCTGACTGTATGAAGCGATTCTATGTCGTACCAACTGATGAGAACAGGCTCTTGAGATACCCTCAATACCGAAAGTAAATGATACATGTTCTGTTGGACTGCCATGACCTAAATCGCTAAGCATATTTAAGAAAGAAGTAGTTTTTTCCTCTGTTAAACCATCTCTCAAATCTTCAATACCGGATGGTGAATAACAAAGCTTTGCAGCCATAGCCACAACTTGCTCAGGGTTTGGTGTGTGGGTTAACAAAGTTACTTTTACTGACATTTTCCTACTCCTTAATACTATCTATAATTCCAGTATGACATTATGACATACTAATAGTTATACTATACTATAAATTACACATTATTATAACACAGTTCATTCTTTATGTAAAGACTTGTAACATACTAGAAAAGCCCTGAAAAACATATTAAATTTATTATTTTTCATCAAAATATTCTTGTTAAAAATATAACAAAATATTTGTAACTAATTACAAATTCCCATATTTATTTTTGTATATAATCATTATTTATTTTTTTGCAATATATGGTAGAATATAATTAAGATAAGTAAATAAAGAGGTGATAGGACAAATTGATTAAAAAATTAGAATATAATAAACATTAAAAAACATATTTAGGAGGTATTGTTATGAAAAAATTATTGTCAATTTTATTATCAGCACTTATCCTTTCTACTGCATTTGTAATAGTACCAAGTACTTTTGCAACATCTAATAAAACAACTTACAAAGCTAGTAGTACTATTTATGGCAACCCTTATAGTACTGTATATAGAAAAGGAAACAAGATTTTATCTAAAGTAGGAAACAAGGAAGTCACACTTGTCAATATCAGTAGTGAAATATACGCTGATTTTTATGTAAAAGGTAAGACTGTTTTTTATACTACTGTCGAAAGCAAAAATCTTTATTGCGTTTCAACAAACGGTAAAAACAAAAAGAAAATTGCAAACAACATTGGTAATTTAATTAGTGGTTATAACAATTACACTATTGCACAAAAAGGCAAAGTTATAAACAAAATAGATGCTCACGGTAAGATAAATAAAGTCACTACTTTACCAACTAATGTTAGCTATGTTTCAGCATTGTTGGGTGACAAACTATATTGTAGTTATAAAAGTCAAAACAAATATTATATCTTTAATCTAAAGACCAACAAGTCAACAACTTTGCAAGGTAAAAATCTTGTTAGTGGTATGACAAATGCTTATTACATTAATAACAACAATCTAAACAACATTGACATTAACGGCAAAGTGAAAACTATTTCAAAGAATATTTACAAAGTTTATAATTGTAACAATGGTGCTACTGTTGTATTTTCAAAGAAAGATAAATCTGGTAATGAAATATTCTACAGAAAAACTGCTAACAAAAAAGCAAATAAACTTTGCACAACAACTGATATTGAGAAAAAACTAAAATCAGTTATCAAAAAGCCTTTTGACAGTAAAAATATTCTTAATAATGTTCAAGATGTTGTTATAACAAAGAGTAATGTTTGCTTTGTTGTTTCACACAACCAATATGAAGATATTACACATATGCTACTAAAAATCAACATAAATGGTGGTAAGTTAAGTATTCTTGATAAGAATAACGGTAAACGAATTTCTGCAATTAACTTTGCTAATAGTACTGTTGCTTATGGAGTTGAAAATATTGAGGACTTCCCAATAACATATAAAATTGCAAATGTAAAATAACACCCTTAATTAATTTATAGTTTGCATTTATACAAATTATTAAGTAGTACAAAACCTGCTTTCGTTATGAGAGCAGGTTTTTTCTTTTAGAGAATATTAAGTTGTTGTTTATATAGACTTAAAATTATTCCAACATTTTCTTTAGATACTGACCGGTATAGCTTTCCTTAACTTTGGCTACTTGTTCCGGAGTACCTGTAGCAACAAGAGTACCACCTCTATCGCCACCCTCAGGACCTAGGTCAATAATATGGTCAGCAGTTTTGATTAAATCAAGGTTATGCTCAATAACCACAACTGTGTTACCTGTATCAACTAACTTTTGAAGTACCTCAATAAGTCTGTGAACATCGGCAATGTGCAAACCTGTTGTTGGTTCATCAAGGATATAAATTGTCTTGCCGGTACTTCTCTTGGAAAGTTCGGTTGCAAGTTTAACTCTCTGTGCCTCACCACCTGAAAGTGTTGTTGAGGACTGACCAATCTTAATATATCCCAAACCTACGTCATAAAGAGTTTGTAGCTTTCGAGCAATCTTAGGAATGTTTTGGAAGAACTCACAACCTTCTTCTACTGTCATTTCAAGTACATCATAAATTGACTTACCTTTATACTTAACTTCAAGAGTTTCTCTGTTATATCTTTTACCTTTACAAACATCACAAGGTACATAAACATCAGGTAAAAAGTGCATTTCAATCTTGTTAATACCGTCACCTTGACAAGCCTCACATCTGCCACCTTTTACATTAAAGCTAAATCTACCGGGACCATAGCCACGCATTTTGGCATCATTTGTATTGGCATAAAGTGAACGAATATCACCGAATACACCTGTATATGTTGCAGGGTTACTTCTTGGTGTTCTGCCAATTGGACTTTGGTCAATTTGGATAACCTTATCTAGGTTTTCAATACCCTCAATTTTTTTATGCTTACCGGCTTTACACTTTGCTCTGTTAAGTTCTTTTGCTAATTTCTTATAAAGAATTTCATTGACTAGTGAACTTTTACCACTACCGGAAACACCGGTAACACAAACAAACTCTCCTAGTGGAATTTTTACATTGATATTTTTTAAATTATTTTGCTGAGCACCGATAACTTTTAGGAACTTGCCGTTACCCTTTCTTCTTTCAGTTGGCACAGGAATTGTTCTTTTCCCTGATAGGTACTGACCTGTTATGGACTTTTCGTTTGCCATAATTTCTTCACAAGTACCTTGTGCTACAATTTCACCACCATGAATACCAGCTCCGGGACCTACATCAACAATGTAGTCAGATGCTCTCATTGTGTCCTCATCATGTTCAACAACAAGTACAGTATTACCGTTATCTCTAAGTGCTTTTAGAGTATCAAGCAGTTTGTCATTATCTCTCTGATGAAGTCCGATTGACGGTTCATCAAGAATATACACAACGCCCATTAGTGATGAACCGATTTGTGTTGCAAGTCTGATTCTCTGACTTTCACCACCTGAAAGAGTACCTGTACTTCTAGATAGTGTTAAATATTCAAGACCTACTGAATTTAAGAATGACAGTCTGGAATTGATTTCCTTTAGGATAGACTTACCGATAAATTTCTCTCTATCTGTAAGTTGTAAATTCTTTAAGAATTCCACAGCCTCAACTACCGACATATCACAAAAATCTGAAATATTCTTGCCACCAACCGTAACAGCTAAACTTTCTTTTCTTAGTCTTTTACCGTCACATTCATCACAATGGTGTTCAGACATATATCCTTGGATTTCTTCCTTAATCCAATTTGAATTGGTTTCTCTATATCTTCTTTCAAGATTCCCTATGATACCCTCAAAATCGGTTTCGTAACTTTCAAAACCTTTTCTCTGAGAAAATCTATGAATTTTGAACTTCTCACCTTTAGTACCGTAAAGTAAAATATCAACAATTTCCTTCGGTAAATCTTCAATAGGTGTATCAAGAGAAAAGCCATAATGGTCAGCAAGACCAACCATATATGCCTCGGCAATAGTATTGCCTTCTAATGCCCAACCACTGCCCTTTAGACCACCTTGTCTGATTGACTTACTAGGGTCAGGGATAATTAGGTCAGGGTCAATTTTCATAAATACACCGATACCTGTACACTTAGGACAAGCACCAAATGGGTTATTAAAAGAAAACATTCTTGGTGTAATTTCTTCTACAGAAATACCATGCTCGGGACAAGCATAGTTTTGGCTATATGTGATTTCTTCACCACCAACTATGGCTACAACTGCAATACCCTTTGCAAGTTTCATTGTTGTTTCTAAAGAGTCGGTAAGTCTGCCTCTGATAGAATCTTTTACCACCAGTCTGTCTACAACAATTTCTATATTATGTTTTTTATTTTTTTCTAATAAAATTTCTTCTGATAGGTCATAAATGTTACCATCAACTCTAACTCTTGAGAAACCACTTTTTCTGGCTTGTTCAAGAACTTTTTGGTGCATACCCTTCTTTCCTCTAACAACCGGTGCCAGAATTTGGAACTTTGTACCTTCTCCTATTTCCATTACAGAATCAACAATTTGGTCAATAGTTTGTTGCTCAATTTTCTTGCCACATACAGGACAATGAGGTACACCTATTCTTGCATAAAGTAGTCGCAAGTAATCGTAAATTTCAGTAACAGTACCAACTGTTGACCTAGGGTTCTTGGAAGTTGTTTTTTGGTCAATAGAAATTGATGGTGAAAGTCCCTCAATAGATTGTACATCAGGCTTTTCCATTTGACCGATAAACATTCTTGCATATGAAGAAAGTGACTCCATATATCTTCTTTGACCCTCAGCATAAATAGTATCAAAAGCAAGTGAACTTTTGCCACTACCCGATAAACCTGTAATAACTACAAGTTTATCCCTAGGGATAGTAACATCAATATTCTTTAAATTATGTTCATTTGCACCTTTTACTACAATTTTATCAAGACTCATAATTCTCCTACCCACATAAAAACAGATAGAGGCAGACTAAGAAAGGTCTGCCTCAAATTTATTAATTTTCTTCAACAGAATTATTTTCTTCTGTTTCTTCCATTGGCATAACGAATGTGCCGTCCATTACAGCAGCAAAGTCTTCGCCATTCATCTTTTCATACTTAATTAGGTACTGAGCAACCTGATGTAGCTTGTCAATATGCGTCTTAAGAATATTAACAGTCTTATCATAAGCATCAGTAATAATTGTATGAATTTCATCATCAATAGCAGCAGCAGTCTTTTCGGAATAATCCTTAACCTGACCCATATCTCTACCGATGAATACTTCTTGGTTACCACTACCATATAGGATTGGGCCTAGCTTATCACTCATACCAAACTTAGTAACCATCTTCTTAGCAGTATTTGTAGCCTTTTCAATATCGTTACTTGCACCTGTAGAAATATCACCCATAATAAGAGCCTCAGCAACTCTACCACCTAGGCAAACAATAATATCTTCAAGCATTTCTTGTTTACTGTTGTATGACTTATCTTCTGAAGGTAATGGCATTGTGTAACCACCTGCCATACCTCTTGGAATAATTGAAATTTCATGAACAGGATCCTGTGTTTCACATTCATGGAATGCAATAGCATGACCTGCTTCATGGTAAGCAGTAAGTTTCTTTTCTTTATCGGACATAACCTTGGACTTCTTCTCTGCACCAACAACAACCTTCATTGTAGCGTCTTGAATCTGTTCCATTGTAATTGCCTTTAGATTCTTTCTTGCTGCTAAAAGTGCTGCTTCATTAAGTAGGTTAGCAAGGTCAGCACCTGTAAAACCGGCAGTAGTCTTGGCAATATCTCTTAGGTTAACATCAGGAGCAAGTGGTTTTTGTCTTGCGTGAACCTTTAGGATAGCTTCTCTACCTGCAACATCAGGGTAAGAAACAACAACCTGTCTGTCAAATCTACCGGGACGCATTAGAGCCGGATCAAGAACATCAGGACGGTTAGTAGCTGCAATTAGGATAACACCTTCGTTTGCACCGAAACCATCCATTTCAACAAGCAACTGGTTAAGTGTTTGTTCTCTTTCATCATGGCCACCACCAAGGCCCGTGCCTCTCTGACGACCTACTGCATCAATTTCATCAATGAAAATAATACAAGGTGAATTTTTCTTAGCAGTCTGGAACAAATCTCTAACTCTTGATGCACCAACACCAACGAACATTTCAACAAAATCTGAACCTGAAATTGAGAAGAATGGTACACCGGCTTCACCTGAAACAGCCTTTGCAAGTAAAGTTTTACCTGTACCCGGAGGGCCTACAAGTAGCACACCCTTAGGAATTCTGGCACCTAAAGCCTGGAACTTGGCAGGGTTCTTTAGGAATTCAACAACTTCTTCAAGTTCTTCTTTTTCTTCATCAGCACCGGCAACATCATCAAATGTTGTTTTGCGCTTTTCATCATTTTCGTTCTTAAACTTGGCTTTACCGAACTGCATTTCTTTGCCGCCCATTCCGCCCATTTTACGGAATACAAGTACCCAAACGAAAATAAGTATAACCATAATAATAATTGTTGGAAGAATATTATATAGTAAAGAGTTATCGGCAGCTCTCTGAATATCATATTCCATAGGTTTATCCTTATGGTTGTTGTTGTAATCAGTAATGTACTGGTCAACCTTGTCAATAAATAGTTGAGTTGATGCTAACTTATAGGTCATTGTACTTTTGTTATCAACCTTATCAATCAGCCTCATTTCGATTTCACCTGTACCGTCATTTACGGTGAAACTCTCAACATTTTGTTTCTGGAACTGATAAACAACATCACTATATGTGCAGTTTGATGTACTTCTGTTACTAAACATAAAGAACATTACAAGTAACACCAAAACCGGAATAGCAATGTAAATCAGTTTTTTCAGATTATCTTTCTTCATATGATTCTCCTTGCTCTTTATTCCTCAGTATCTGAATATACAGATTCCTTAAGAACACCTATGTATGGAAGGTTTCTGTAATATTCGGCATAGTCAAGACCAAAGCCAACAACAAAAAGGTCATCAATTTCTTGACCGGAATATTTAACCGGTACTTCCTTTTTTCTGCGACTAGGCTTGTTTAGAAGTGTGGCAATCTCAACAGATGCACAGTTCTTTGCCTTAAAATACTGTAACATAAATGACAATGTGTTGCCACTGTCAATAATATCTTCAACAATTAGGATATCCATATTTTCAGCAGGTGTGGACATATCCTTTACGATATTTACTCTACCACTGCTTTCTGTACCTGAGCCATATGATGACACAGCCATAAAGTCAATTACACAAGGAATAGTAATATACTTCATAAGTTCAGCCATAAAGCAGATACTACCCTTTAGTAGGCAAAGCAAAACCAGGTTCTTGCCCTTATAGTCTTTGCTGATTTGAGTACCAATATCCTTGGCAATAGCAGTAATTTGTTCCGGAGTTAATAAAACTTCTTTAATATCATTTTCCATAGTGAACCTCAATTTTGTGTAATTATTATCTTTACACATTCTTTCATATTATTTTTCACAACAGCTTTTTCAGAAACTGCTATGCCCTCTATCCAATGAACTTGGTTTCCATCAGCTAAAACAAGAAGGCTATCTCGCTTTTCTTCAGGAATTTTCAGTTCGTTCATCAGTTTCTTTAGACTTTTTGTAATCTTTCTTTTTGCAAGAAAAATTGTGTCACCTGCAAGTCGGTTACGAAGTCGAAGACTTGGGGTAATTATATCACTACTAATATAATTCTTACTAGCGAATTTGTCAAATTTTCCGTTAATTTTCACATTCTCAAAGGAAATAACTTTGTCATTATATACAATTGGCTTTTCTATGTTTATTTTTGCTGAATAAAATTCATTATCATTTGTCTTTGCTATTCTAAAAAGTCCTTGTTTGTTAATGGCAGATAAATTTTTCTTTAAATTTATTTTACCCCCATTTTCTATAATAGTCAAAGTTTCTTCTATATGTTTCCTAGAATATGTAAAATTATTCTGTCTAAACAAAATTGCAATTACTTCTTTCAACACAACAATATTGGCATCTTTAAGCTTATTGGTTAAGTAGCCTTCCCCACTTTGAGCTATCTTTAAAAGCAGCTGACCACTTTTCTCAATATATTCTGCAATTTCACTTAATGTACTGTTCATTTGCAAAACAGTATTTTCAACAGATGGATTAATTTCTTTTAGCACAGGGATTACATTGTGACGAATTTTATTCCTTGTATATTCATCAGTAAGGTTCGTACTGTCTGTCACATATTTTAAACCGTAGCCCTTACAATATTCTTCAATTTTCTCCCTTGAAGTATTGATAAGTGGTCTGATAATATAATCCCTAACTTTTGGAATACCGGAAAGTCCTTTTAATGAAGCACCTCTGGTCATATTATAAATTGTTGTTTCTAAATTATCATCGGAATTGTGAGCAGTTGCAATTTTAGCATTGTATTTTTCTGCTAAAAAATTAAAAAATTCATATCTGCAATTTCTGCCACATTCCTCGTGACTAATCTTTAGTTCATTTGATAACTTATCAACATCAACTTCTTTTACAAAAAGCTCAATGTTGTTTTGTCTACAAAGTTCCTTGCAAAACTCCATATCGCTATTTGACTCTTCACCACGCAAATGGTGGTTAAGATGACAAGCCATAACCTTAAAATTATACTTGTCCTTTAACAAAACAAGATTATGGAGTAAACAAACCGAATCTGCTCCACCTGAAAGTGCAACAATTACAGTATCTCCATAATCGACCATATTATATTGATTTATTGTTAATTCAATTAAATTATTCATAGTTATGTTCTAATGAAGAGAAACGCATAAACTCACCTTGCCAATGAAGTTTAACTGCACTTGTTTCACCATGACGGTTCTTAGCAACTAAACATTCTGCTGAATTAAGGTCTACTTGAGCGTTTGCAGCATCTTCTCCCTTATCTGCATAGTAACCTTCTCTGTATAGGAAAAGAACAATATCGGCATCCTGTTCGATAGAACCGGAATCTCTAAGGTCAGAAAGCATAGGCTTATGGTCAGGTCTTTGTTCACTTGCACGAGATAGCTGAGAAAGACAAATTACCGGAACATTAAGATCCTTTGCCATAATCTTTAGGTTTCTTGTAATTTCTGAAATTTCTTGAACTCTGTTGTTAGTAGCTTTTGCTGAACTCATAAGTTGCAAGTAGTCGATAATTACAAGGTCAACACCTCTAAGTCTTCTTAACTTAGCTTTCATTTCCGGAACAGTAATGCCTGAAGTTTCATCAAGATAAATTTCTGTTTTACCAAGAACATCACTGGCAGAAATAATTCTCTGCCACTCTTCATCATTAAGTTTACCTGTTCTAAGTTTAACACCACCAACAAGTGCTTCAACAGAAAGTAAACGAGATGCCAGTTGTTCCTTTGTCATTTCCAAAGAGAAGAAGGCAACTTTCTTCTTACTTTGAACTGCAACACTTCTTGCTATATTAAGAGCAAAAGAAGTTTTACCCATACCGGGTCTGGCTGCAAGAAGAATCAAGTCAGAACGGTTAAGACCTGTGATAACTCTGTCTAGGTCAGAAATACCTGTAGAAATAGCCTTGTAATTTTCATCCTCTTTACTTAGCTTTTCAAGTCTGTCAAATGTTTGATAGATAACTCTGTCAATTCTTTCAAGACCATCTACTGTTTTACCTTGACGAATATCAAAAATCTTCTGTTCGGCAGCATCAATCAGTTTATCCGGTTCAACAGTACCGGAACTTGCTGTTTCTATAATATCTCTTGACGCTTCAATTAGCTGTCTTAAATTAAATTTGTCCCTTACCAGCTTTGCATATTCAACTGCATTTGTAATTGACGGACAACTGTTTGCCAAATCAAACAAATAGGTTTTGCCGGTAGCTTCATCAAAATCCTTCTCAGACTTTAAAGCCTCCAAAAGTGTAACAGAGTCAAGTGGTCTGGACTCTGCAAACATTTCGGTCATCTTACCGTATATAACCTTATGGGTTTGAATATAGAAATAATCAGGATTAGGAATAATCTCGATTATACTATCAAGGCAACTGGGTTCCATTACAAGTGCACCTAGGACTGCTTGTTCAGCCTCAGGTGAATATGGCAAATTCATACTGTCATAAGGACCTATTGTACCTATTTCAGCCATAATAACCTCTTATGCTTCTGTTACCTGTACTTTAATATTTGCAACAATACCGTTATATAGCTTTACTGTAGCATTGTATGTACCAAAAGCCTTAATATCTGTATCAAGAGTAACCTTTCTCTTATCTACAGAAATTGCATACTGTTTCTTAATTTCCTGAGCAATTTCCTTTGATGTAACAGAACCGAATAGTCTGCCGTTAGAACCGGCTTTTGCAGTCATTTTGAAGACCTGACCCTCTAGCTTGTTCTTACTTGCAGTTGCCTGTTTAATCTGAGTATCAATCTTAAACTGCTTACTGCTTTCAGCATTCTTTAGTTCATTCATAGCCTTGTTATCAGCTTCGGCAGCTAGATTTCTTGGGAAAAGAAAATTACGAGCATAACCGTCAGATGTTTCTACTAGCTCACCTTTTTTACCTAAATTTCTAACATCTTGTTTTAAAACTACTTTCATTTTAAAATTCCTTTCTTCCTAAGTTCTTTGATTTTTGCAATTAACATATTTTCTGCTATTTCTTGATTTTCAACCTCCAGCTGACAAGCTGCCATTGTTAAATGACCTCCACCACCCAGAGCCTCCATAACTACCTGTACATTCAGTTTACCATAACTTCGTGCAGAGATACCTACGGTTTTACTATCTATTCTAAATATTACAAATGATGAATTTACACCTTCAAAGCTAAGTAGTTCATCTGCTGCTTGAGCAGCAACTACTCTAACATTTTGTACACCATCCTTTGCGTGAGAAATTGCAATAGTATCAATAACTTTTGCATTACAAACAATCTCAGACTTTGTTCTGTAGGCCTCAATATCACCTGAGAAAAGTCGCTTAACATTAATAGTATTAGCACCTTTCTGCTTTAGATAAGCTGCTGCCTCAAAGGTTCTTACACCTGTTTTAATAACAAAGTTCTTTGTATCAAGCATAATACCGGCAAGTAATGCTCCGGCTTCAAAACCACTTAAATAATCGTCACCGATATATGAAATAATTTCAGAAACCATTTCACAAGCTGAAGAAGCAAGTGGTTCATGGAAAAAGATTAGTGCGTTATTGATAAAGTTAACCATTTTTCTATGGTGGTCAATTACAATAACCTTTTTACACTTTTTATAAATTTCTTTACTTTCAATAAATGTACTGATGTGAGTATCTAAGATAATTAACAAAGTACCGTTATTTATTTTCTTAAGTCCCTCATCAGGTGTAATGAAAGCATTTTCAAGGCCATTTTCTTTTGCTGAGTCAATAAGTTGCCTTGCATTACTTGTTCTTTCGTTACAAACTATATAAGCCGTTTTGTTAAGTGACTTTGTGATTGTGCTATACATACCGATTGATGCACCTACACAGTCAAGGTCACTGTAATTATGTCCCATTAAGATTACATTGTCAGCTTTTAGGATAGTGTTCTTAATATTACCGGCAAAGGTTCTTGTACGAACTTTGCTACGCTTTTCAACACCGGCAGAAACACCACCATAAAACTCATATTCATCATTAATAGAAACTGCTACCTGGTCACCACCTCTGCCAAGTGCCATTTCAAGTGCTTTCTTAGCAGCCATATCACTTTCTCTGATACTGTCTTTACCTCTACCTATACCGATAGAAACTGTAGCACTTTTACCTTCAAGTTTAATATCTCTGATTGTATCAAGGATTTTAAACTTACCCTCAGTAATTTCTTTAATAGCTGACTCTTCAAAGATTAGCATATATCTTGTTGGTGAAATTTTGGTGTACATAGCGTTGTTCTCACTTGCCCACTTCTGAACAGTTCGTTCAACTGCCAAAAGAATTTCACCTTCAGTTTCACCATCTGAGTCAGTATCAAAGTCATCTGCATTATCAAATAGCACAAATGCTACTGAGGCTTTTTTGTTGTAAAAATCATTTTCAATATTTCTATAATATGTATCGTCAATATAGTAAAGTACAGTAGTTTCCTTAGATAAATTACCAAACACTCTGTAATATTTATCATTAATATGAAGTTTAATGGGTTTTTTAGAGATAAAGTCCCTTAATCTTCTTGTACCAATATATGTATCTATCTTATAGCCTATTGGGTCTTTGCCCTTTGACAATACATTTGTAAAACTACTGTTAGTCCAGATAATATCATTATGAGGACCAACAATCACTATAGGAAAATCAAAATTTTCCAAATATACTTTATCTACATCAGCAGTTCTTTCAACTGCACCCTTTATCAGTCCTCTAACATATCTTCTGAATTTTAAATTCATTATGAGGACAAAGGCTAAACTAGCCAAGGAAACAACAAATTCAACTATAAATAGATAAACATTATATCTAATTGAGATAAAAGACATTAAGCACATTAACACTGCAAAAATCAAGAACATAGGTGTTAATGACCATTTTTTTCTGTTCAATTTACTGCCTCCTTTCGGCTAAAAATTCAATCAAAAATTTTAATATAAATTATACTTCCATTAAGATTGGTAAAATCATAGGGCTTCGGCCTGTTTTGTTAAAGATAACCTTTGAAACATCATCTTTAATTCTATTCTTAATAACGCCCCACTCGTGAATGTTATTGTCACAACAATCATCAAGTACATATAAAGCAGTTGACTTAATATCTTTCATTAGGTCTTCACTTTCTCTTACATATACAAAACCTCTTGAAACAATATCAGGACCGGAAATAACATGACCGTCATATACATCAAGGGATGCAACAATAATAATCAAACCATCCTGAGCAAGGTGCTTTCTGTCTCTTAATACGATACTACCAACATCACCAACACCAAAGCCATCAACAAATACCTTACCTGCCGGTACTTTTGGTAGTTCTTTCATAAAGTTTTCGTTAAGTTCAAGCTGAGTACCAATGTCAGCTATAAAGGTATTCTTCTTGTCAATACCAAGAGAAACTGCAATATCCTG
Source organism: Ruminococcoides intestinihominis (assembly GCF_040096285.1). Lineage (NCBI taxonomy): Bacteria > Bacillati > Bacillota > Clostridia > Eubacteriales > Oscillospiraceae > Ruminococcoides > Ruminococcoides intestinihominis. Next base: position 22,750 of record NZ_JBBMEY010000014.1, read on the forward strand.
ACTTTTTCTTAAATGCTTTTGTTCACCATGTACCGGAATGTAGTACTTTGGCTTTACAAGACTTGTAATAATCTTATGTTCTTCAGCACAAGCATGACCTGAAACATGAACTTCATACATTGACTCATAAACAACTCTACAACCTTTTTTGAGAAGTTCATCAACAACATTACCCACTGACTTTTCATTACCGGGAATTGGGTTAGCTGAAATAATAATAAAGTCACCTGTACCAACAGTAATCTTTCTGTGGTCAGAGAATGCCATTCTTGTTAGAGCTGACATTGGTTCACCCTGTGAACCTGTTGTTACAAGAACAATCTCTTGTGGTGTATATTGTGGAATTTGGTCAATATCTATAATAATATTTTCCGGAATATCAATATAGCCAAGTTCATTAGCTACTTTCATATAGTTAATCATTGACCTACCGGAAAAAGCAACTTTCCTGCCAAATTTCTTAGCACAATTAATAATCTGCTGTACTCTGTTAACATTACTTGCAAATGTTGCAATAATGATTCTTTCTTTTTCTGCCTTTTGGAAAAGGTTTTTAAAGCTATCATAAACAGTATGTTCTGTTGGTGTATAACCCTCTCTTGATGCATTTGTTGAGTCTGACATTAAAGCCAAGACACCCTCACCACCAAGTCTTGCAAATCTGTTAAGGTCAATCATACCACCTGAAATTGGTGTACAGTCAATCTTAAAGTCACCTGTATGAACAATAGTACCTGCAGGTGTATGAAGAGCAATTGCTACTGCGTCAGGGATTGAGTGGTTAACATGGATAAACTCAGCAGTCATCTTACCTAGTTTAACTTTATCACCGGCTTGAACTGTAATAAGTTCTGTGCTTTGTAATAGAGAATGTTCCTTAAGTTTATTCTCTACAAGACCTAAAGTTAAAGGTGTACCGTAGATTGGTGCTGACATTTCTGTTAGTAGATATGGTAAACCACCGATATGGTCCTCATGACCATGAGTCAGTAAAATAGCCTTTACCCTATCTTTGTTCTGAATTAGATAAGTAAAGTCAGGTATTACAAGGTCAACACCTAACATTTCACCATCAGGGAAAGCCATACCACAATCAAGTACAATAATTTCATCTTCACATTCAAACAGTGTAATATTCTTACCGATTTCGTTAAGACCACCTAGGAATGAAATCTTAATTGATGGCTTTGTCTTTTGAATAGGCTTGTTATACTTTTTGCCGTTAACATTAATTCGGTTACTGTTTCTTTTACTATTACTGTTAAAGTACTTCTTACCGTTACCCCTGTTGTTTCTGCTACTGTTCTTGCCATTGTTGTTACGATTCTTATACTGATTTTTGTTATGGTAATTGTTTCTTCTGTTATTACCATTATTTCTCTTGGCATTATTTTCTGAATTCACTTACTGTCCTCCGTTTTTCTTTATAATCTTTATATTAAAAAATATATGTATTAATGTGATGACACTCTAATAATTCCGTACAGATGTATCAATTCACTATCAACCTAAATTAAAAAATACCGATGAGTTAGTATTAAGTAACTAATGATACTACTCCACAATATAGTTATATTATATAATACTATTATTTATATTTAAAGTCAAGACCACTACACCCTGACAAAACTATTTTACCAAGTAATGGATAAAAGTAGTATTGGCTTAATTTCTATAAATATAAGTTGTTGATATTTTTTATTTAATATGATACCATACAAAATATAGAAAAGAGGTAGCTATGAAGAAAGTAGAAATTTTTACAGACGGTGCTTGTTCCGGTAATCCCGGTCCCGGTGGATATGGAGCAATACTAAGGTACAACGGTCACGAAAAAGAAATAAGTGGTGGTGAAAAAGAAACCACAAACAACAGAATGGAACTACTTGCAGTTATTGAATCACTAAAGTTACTAAAAGAACCTTGTGAGGTTATGCTTTATTCCGACTCACAATATGTTTGCAATGCCTTTAACCTTGGTTGGATAAAAAAGTGGCATGCAAATAACTGGATGAGAAACAAGAAAGAATCAGTTAAAAACCCTGACCTATGGAAAGAACTATATGCACTTTGCGAAAAACACAAGGTAACATACAATTGGGTAAAAGGTCATGCCGGTCATCCTGAAAATGAAAGATGTGACACTTTAGCAGTTAATTTTTATCAGCAATACCTATAATTAAAATTAATATTACAGAGGAAAAGAGGTTATCTAAAAAACAGATAACCTCTTTCTATATACCTAAAAATCCTAAAATATTATTTTTCTTTTAGTAGCTTAGTAAGCTCTTCCATAAATGTGTTTATATCCTTAAAAGAACGATAAACCGAAGCAAAACGAACATAAGCAACTTCATCAACAGATTTTAACTTTTCCATTGTTAACTCACCGATAGACTGAGAAGTTACTTCCCTATCAAGTGAACTTTGAAGTGTACTTTCGATAGAATCAACAATTTGGTCAACTTGTTCAAGAGAAACAGGTCGCTTCTCACAAGCTCTAAGAATACCTGCAGTTAGCTTATTTCTGTCAAAAACTTCTCTTGACTTGTCACGCTTTACAACAATAATCGGTACACTTTCGATTACTTCATGTGTTGTAAATCTCTTCTTACAATTTAAACATTCTCTACGACGACGAATTCTCTCACCATCATCAGCAGGTCGAGAATCAATAACTTTACTTTCTTCGTAACCACAGTAAGGACACTTCATATTACCACTCCAAAATATAACTAAACTATGTGTTTATAATTCTATAATAAAATTATACCACAATATATAGTAGAAACAAGTTAAAGTTTCATTACAAATAGGTTACAATATATCACTTTTTCTCAGGATTTATCTATATTATTCAATATACACAAGGTAATTTTCTATTGTGCCTAATATTAATCAACTTTTTGTAGAAATTTGACGAATAAGATACATCTGTATTAACAAATGGTTATTGAATTATTATTAAAGAATAATATAATGTATATAAAAAGAATGGTGATGAGATATGGATTTTCACATTAGTGTATATACCATAGAAAATATATTCCTATGGTTAATAATTTACAGTGTTATTGGGTGGATATATGAAAGTACATTATGCTCAATAACAGAAAGAAGATTTGTCAACAGAGGTTTTCTTAACGGTCCTTACTGTCCTATTTATGGGTTTGGTGCAATACTTGATATTTTAATTTTAGGATGGATAAAGAACCCTATACTGTTATTTGTATTAAGTGCAATTCTAACTTGCACCCTTGAATATATAACATCATACCTTATGGAAAAGCTATTCCATGCAAGATGGTGGGATTATTCAAACAGAAAGTTCAACATTAACGGCAGAGTATGCTTAATCGGTGCAGTAGTATTCGGTACATTGTCACTAATACTGATAAAGTTAGTTCATCCACTTGTACTGAAAATGATTGGTATGATGAGTGACACTTTATTCCACACAATTGTTATTGCACTTGCAGTTATTTTCATTACAGACAATGTTATAACTATTGCAGGTTTCTGTCACTTTGACAAGAAAATCAAGAAATTTGCTGATGAATTAAAACTTCAAACAGAAAAGCTTTCTGAAAATATTAAGGCTAGAACAGAAAATATCAAAAGCAAAACCAACATTCAAGTTCCAAGTGTATTTTCCGATATTCAAGAAAATTTAGCTAAGAAATTTAACTTCCAAGAAAAAAGAATGTTGAAAGCCTTCCCTAAATTTAAATCAATTAATTATAACGAAGTCCTAGAAGACCTAAAAGAAAAACTAAAAATTAAAAGAAGAAAATAGTTTTAATTCAATTTTACCATTAACCACCTGCAATTATGTAGGTGGTTATTTTTGATAAAATTCATATATAGGATTATGGAATTTTCTGTTATTTTGTAGTACAATGAAATAAATTAAAAAGGTGATATTTTATGTTTGTAGATAAAAACAAAGAATTGTACAAAGATCTATTAAAGAAGATTATAATAATTGTAATTGGTTCAATTGTTTCTGCCTATGGAATTACACTTGCATTATATGCAGGATTTGGTGGTGCAACATTAGCAGTTTTATGGCAAGGCATTTCCGGAACATTCCATATAAGTATTGGTATGTCCTCATTTATAGTAGCCATTATAATGATTATATTTTCATTAATATATGACAGAAGGCAAATTCATATTGGAACAATTATATATCAAGTGGTATATAGTTTATGTGTAGATTTATTTGCAAATTGCCACATATACAGTAAATATATGTGGATAAACTTCTTTATTATGCTGTTAGGTGTGGTTTTGTTTGCAGTTGGAACAGGTTTATATGCCTCAGCATCTCTTGGCAGAGGCTCATATGAGGCAGTTACCTTTGCATTAGCAGAAAAGAATAATTGGCAAGTTAAGATTGTTCGTATTGTATTAGATATTCTGATGGTTGTTATAGGTGTTCTCCTTGGTGGTAAGTTTGGAGTTTGTACAATTGTTACTGTCATTGTTTCCGGTCCGATAATACAGTTTGTAAATACTAATTCTAAAAAGATTTTTAAATTGTAATTTTAAGTCATAACGGTGATAATATGGCAAATATTTTTGAATTTAAATATGAATTTTATGATGGCTATTCTAATAAGCCAAATAAATATATAATTCTTCAAACAAATAAAAAGGAAACATCTATGTTAACCTATAACTATGGTAAAAAGCAATGCATAAACATTACCGATAAAGTAGATAAATTTTGCAATGATATTTCCAAATCTGAGTTTTTAGGATGGCACAACAAAAACTTTCAGTCTAATATTGACTTTTTCCCATCTACCCATTGGTTATTAAGAATTAAAACTAATTCTGCGATTATATATTGTAAAGGCAGAAATATGTTTCCAAATAATTAGGCTGAATTTATTGAAATTTTGAATAACATAGGAATAATAATTTAGTAATTCTATAGATTACAAAAACGCTAGTAGAGTATTAAAAATTCTACTAGCGTTTTATTATGGCGTTCCCGAGGTGATTCGAACACCCAACCTACTGCTTAGGAGATACCGATGGAAATGATAACGGCATCCCTTATAATACCTCAAAATCCCCTTATGTCAGGGGATTTTAAGGTTAAGGTGTTATTTCATGTTACGCCGTTACCGATGATATTGTGCTGTTTTAACTCATTTGATTAGCAAGCAATTAGCAAGAACGACTGAATTAGGGTAAAGGTAATACTGCTACAAAATGCTCCCATATTACTCGCAGTATTCTTTCGTGTTATTCTATTTTATATTCAACTGAGTTGATTACCAAGTAATTATCGTCTTTCCAATGGATCTGCATATTTTCAAATTCTCCCCACTCACCTAAGTAAACTCGTTGAGGTTTATTTTCGATTTTAAAAAGAATTAAGTTGATTCCGCTTTTCTTATAAACATCAACAAGGGTATCTCCGCCAAGAGCACCTTGGTCGCTGTCAATAACTTGAGCGTAGTATTTTCCACTGGGAGATTCAACAGTTTGTACAACTGTGTTTTGACCAATGTTGCCGAAAATTAAGGCAATAAAACTGAAGAAACAAATAGGCAAAATCATTAGTGCAGACAAAACCAATGTGACAACTTTGAGTGTCAAGGGTTTTCCGTATTTAACCGTTAAGTAACAGCAACACCCTGCAGAAAGCAATACGCTTGCTATTACCCAAATTTGCGGACACTCAAAAATATAAAACACAGCGTTGATTAAAGATAATGGCGTTATAATAGCCGGTAGAATCTGTACCATTTTGCTTTCAAGTTGGTTTTTGAAAACAAGGTCGAGTATAACAATACAAACTGATAATACAGCAATAGCGATTGCAAAAGCCGAAACACTGATAAGTTCAAAGCTATATCCGAAACACGCTGTTATTACTATGCCTGCAGGATACAGTATTGTCAGTGATAATAGTACGCACATCAAAATTGATATTGCTTTTTTCATACATATCACCTTACTCTTTCCCCAACATCTTTGCGTATTGGTTTGAGAGTGTCTTGGATAAAGTGCAAAATACAACTGTCAACAATATGCCGATTCCATTTAGAAGTAATAATGCGTGCAGAATTTCTAAAACATTAGCAAAATCATTTCCTGCAAATAGGTCAAAAAGATTAATTTCGTAATGGAAACCCGACCATATATAAGCACTTAATGTAATGCCAAGTGTTGCAATTAAAGAATAATTGGAAAAACATTTTCTGCTTTTATAAACTCTTATAAAATACCAGTTTGCCAAAGAAAGCATAAATCCGGTTGCCGGAATAACGAGATTCAACGCCCAAAAACCATTTCCAATACCCGATGGTGTTCTTGCCTCTAGGGCAACTCCAACGGTAATCAAAGCAAATGAAAGAAACAACAAAACCGACTGTAAAACAGAAGCCTTCCAATCATTGAGCTTACTAAATGTTTTTGGTGATTCCGAAACAGTAACAATATCGGAGGGCGATTTCATATCTTCAAGAAGTTTCTTGCAATCGTCGCAATCTCTAATATGTTCTTTAACAATCTTTTCGCTTTCCTCGCTGCAACATCCGTCAATGTACAGTGGGATCAAATCTTTAACAATATTACAATTCATATCGTTACCTCATTCTTTCTGATAGTTTTTGTTTGGCACGGTAAAATGTAACTCGTGCCCAACTTTCACTTTTTCCGAAGATCGAGCTAATGTCTTTTAGTGAGAAACCGCCAAACACCGAAAGCATAAAAACTTCTTTATACGGATCTTCTAATTCGTGCAAGCATATAAGTGCTTTTTGGGAAAGTTCTTTTTGAACAATGGCATCTTCTATGCTTACATCGCAGCTTGCCACTTCGAGATCGTCGAGAGAATCTTTTTTCTTTTGTTCGTTATACCACGCAAAATATGTATTCTTTGCGATTTGGCACAGCCACACGGAAGCCTTTTCCTTGTTTTTAAGAGAAGCATAGTTCATATATGCACGAAAAAAAGTTTCTTGTGTCAACTCTTCGGATAGCGTAATATCCCGTGTCATTTTCATAAGATATTTGAAAATGAATTCTCGGTTTTCATTGAAAAGCTTTTCAAAATCAGTCACATTTTCACCGTTCTTTCAACTATTAGATTTGGGAACTCACAAAACGTTACAAAAATTATAACATATTTTCTTCAAAAATTCACAAAGTCTATGGATGTAACATACGCCTGCTCAAATTAGCAGAATTTTGCCAAATATTTGATTAGCAGACAATTAGCAAAACGGCGATTTTCTGCTAATTGTAATTAGCAAGATTTAGGTCGGGGAACGGTAAAAGTTCGATTTTGATTTGTTCCCCAAAAACAATAAAACTCACTCAAGAAAAATGATTGAGAAATAAAAAGTAAAAGTGCCGAAAACACAGTGTTTTCGGCACTTTTTGGCGCGCTTGCCCGGATTCGAACCGGGGACGTTCCGCTTAGGAGTTCCTCCAGAAGGCTCCCTTTGGAGCTTAACGAATCTCAAATTTTCCCATTCTGATGCGGTTTTCAACAAGTAAAGAGGTAGTCTGTTACCATCTAAAATGTGCTAACATTAACGAGTTGTGTGTATTCCTGTTAGCAAGGTGTTAGCACACCCTCTAAAAAAGTTGTCGCATAAGGTGGTAGTTTTGGGATGTACTTCTTAAGAAATTATTATGCCATAGTTGTATAACACAAATATAAAACATAGGCAAGGAAAAATTAGGACGCTCCAAGCGGAACGTCCTTTTACATTTATATATAGCTTTTATGCGTTATTATGATACTGCTGGAGAAAAGCCTGAAACGCTTTGCCCATTTCTGGATTTGAGAAAATCTGTCCGAGAAGCTCCGTCGGATTCATATCGGTGGTGTTATCCGCTTGTGTCTTCTGTGGTTGCTGGTTATATACCTGTTCGTCAACTCGTCTGGCGTTGGCAACTCTATCTTCATCAAGAATATGAGAATACTGCTCTGTTACCATATCAGCCCTTGCGTGTCCTGAATCGCCCTGAACGGCTTTTATATCACCGCCCGACCATTTGAGCTTATATGTAATACTCGAATGACGCAGACTATGGAAGCAAACATCAGGCAAGTTGTGATCTCTGATCAGCTTTTTTAACGCCCTTGTGATTATCTGTCCCTCCATCGGTCTGCCTGTGGAGCTTGAAAACAACAAATTGTAATCGTGGTATTCATCACCAAGCAATTCCTTAATCTCCTGAATATCCTTAATGCGCTGTAATACCATTTTTGCAACGGTTTTTGGGAGATACACTCGGCGTTTACTTGTTTCGGTTTTCGGCTCTTTCAGCACAAGTACCGTATTGCCGCCGGATAAACATCTCGGAAAGACAAACAGCACATCACGCTGGTTGAGCTTTTCAAAAACATCTCGCTTTACCCTTTGCAATTCCTTCTCTATGAAAATGGAAGCCGTACCATTTTCGATTTTATCCTCTGACACATCAATACAGTCAAGCGTGATGCCCAACATTTCGCCCATACGCAGCGTACAGGAAAAAGCGAGGTTTAGCGCTAACGATAAATCGTCATCGTCACAAAGCTCAAGAGCCTTCTTGAATGTAGGCAAATCCCACATAGCTCTCTTTTTAGGCTTCTCTTTGGGTATTGTAGCGTGTTCAACAGGATTCCTTGTCATCAATTCCCATTTCACGGCTTGATTAAAGGCATTCCGCAAGAGCTTGTGTACCTCTCTGATTCTTGACGGCGTAAGATATTGGTGATCCGGTTTACGGTTATTGATAACCTTTGATTTAACTTTCAAAAGGTCAAGGTAATACTTTTCCATCATTCGGGGATTCAGGTCGCTGAGAGGAATATCACCGATAATCGGATTGATATAATTATTAATCAAGCTGTTTTTTGCGTCATAAGTGGACATTGCCCATTTGTTCACGCCGTAAATCTCCATATAATCTACAAGCAATTCTCTGACCGTTCTTGCTTCGGGAACGGTAAAAACATTGTTGTCCTGTTCGTACTCAATTTGATTTTTTCGTTTCCTCGCTTCTGCGTTAGTCGGGAATGATTCCCAGCGCTGGTGTGATTTGCCTTTTTCGTCAGTATAGCGATATACAACGCAGTAACTGTTTTTTCTCTTAATAATCGAAGCCATATATTTACTCCTTTCCGTCGAGCCATAAATCAAAGCTCAACCTTGAAATTCTCCATTTGCCGCCAATAAAGGCAGCTTTGAAGTGTCCTTCTTTGATCAACTTATAAACAGTATGCCTTTCGACCTTCAATATCTTTTGGATTTCTGGGACGGAATAGCTTTTCTTTCTGTCTTGCTGGCTATTGAGCTTTGCGATTTTCTCTTCAAACATCATCAATAACCTCCTTGTCGTCGTTGTGATATTTGCTTTGATTAGCATACCATTCTTCAAAGCTCTTTTTTTCAATTCGCTTTTTGCCGCTGATGGTCAGCACGGTAAACAAATTCTTGCTTATTAGAGAGTAAACCGTTGTCGGAGCAATTCCGAGTATATCGGATGTTTCACGAATTGACATTGTATGCCGCCAATTCTGTCCCGGCGGCGTTCCGTCCGTCTTTTTGTAATGAAACTGATTAGCGTACCATTCTTCAAAACTGTCCGTCATCACCCTGATCTTTCCGAAAAGCATAATCGTTTTGAAATATCCCTTTTTGATAAGCCAATAAGATTCAGTTTTTCCAAGACCGAGAATACGGCGCATTTCAGGAACAGATATACTTATCTTATCCAAATACAACACCTCCAAATCGTTATGATAAATCCAAGCTGTTGAGCTTGGATTTATCATAGACGAAAAGAATGGTTTTGTTAATGATGCGATTTTATTCGTCACACACTTGACAAACATCTGAGGCTATGCCGATGTTATCAAGCCATTCATCAAAACTCTTTTTGGATATTCTGTACTGTCCTCCAACTTTCACAGAATGGAAAACACCGGATTTGACAAGAGCATAAGTTGTATTCTTGCTTACGCCCAAGATTGCTTGAATCTCCTCAACAGTATAGACACGATTATTGTTAGTCAAAAGATTCACCCCATTTTTTACGAGGGGAACGCTCATATACAAAATAGTCATACCCGTATCCCTGACACTGGTCACATTTCTCTTTTACACTGTTAAGCGGATCTACTCGCTTTACAATCAGCTCCGGCACATATTTGTACTTGTTCAAGCAGCTCGGACACAAACAGCGGATATTTACTTTGTTATAACGGGCGTAGTCCCAATATCCATACAGCTTCATTAAGCCGTTGTGAATCTTGCGGAGAACATTGTTGTCGTCAATATGACCGACGTAATTAACTAATTCATCCTTGTTAATTGCCCTCTGTTGTTCCAGCATAATCATAGAAGGTTCTGTCAGTCCATACTTATCCTCTACCAAGATGTGTGAAGGAAGAAATGTCTTTCTGATAGCTGTGGTGACAGCCGCAACCATAATGGTCGGAGCTTTGGCGTTGAAATTGTCTGCCTGCAAAACTACAACAGGTCTGTATCCGCATTGGATTGAGCCTTCGTTGTCACCAAAATCGTAGAGATAAATATCTCCTCTTTTGATTTTTCTTTCATTTCTGTTGTTCATTTTAAGTCCTCTTTTCATTAAGTATTGTTGAAAGTAATTAACCCTTTCACCTATACCCAATGGGAGAGGTCATTTTTTAAGTCAAATTATAAAATTTTTTCAATTTTTTTATTGCACGGTCTACAGAATACTTTACAGCCGCAGCTGAGCAGCCTTGTTCTTCTCCAATTTGACTAAGTGTCTTTCCGATTATATGGTATTCCAACAAACGCTCCTTTTCGGTTTGTGAAAGAACAGTTAATGCACGTTTTAATTCTCCTGATTCAATCAGTTTATCAACAAAGTCATCAGCTACAAGGTTAAGATTTGCGCCCTCAGTTATCCCATCTTGATAATCATATACTGCGTGATAGAGCAACTCACGCATTTCAAACTTCTTATTGTTATTTCGGAAGTTCCTTCGTACATCAAGGAATTCACTCGTCATAAATAAATACGGCTTGAATGCTGAGAGTTCAGAAGAATAGTTTTGCTCAAGATATTCCTGATCGAAATCAGGAATAACAGCATATCTCTCTGTACCTGTCCAATTCTCATATTCAAGAGTCAGGTCGATAATGGAATAGTTTTCATTGCTTTCAGTAATTGTTTTCATCAGTAACTCCTTTCACGGAGCCACCTGATGAAAAGATAAAAAGCCACTTGATGCGTCGCCTACTGCCACAAGATAGACCTATCCCTTGTAAAAGGATAAAATCTAAATCAAGTGGCGGTAGGAATCATCGCATCAAGCGGCTCCAAAGCTCAAACTTGCTTTTTATAGTTTTTTAATAATTGATTTTATTGGATAATATTGAAAAAATTGGTTTTTGTTAGTTGTTGGACGACTTTCTGAACGATATAGGTGGAAAATAGACCACCTCTCCGCAATTAGGACATTTTTCGCTTGTCCAACTGTGTTCGCCCTTAATTGCGATAGACAGTTTATAGTCGCAATACGGACACAGACGAGCTAATCTCAACTCTGACTTGCACCGTGTCTGCAACTTAGCCTGTTCTTCTTTCACCCTTGCATAGCGCTCAGGATCGTTTTCTTTTGCGTTAAACTTTGCCAATTCAAATACCTCCATCACAATATATATCTGTTAAGTCGTAGGGATTACCAAAATAGTTTCTGTCAACCAATCCGAGATGAGTAAGCCGGATAGATAAGGCTGTTTTGGATACACCTAAAAAAACCGCCATAGACGAAAACCTTTCGTATTCCCAAGTAGCATATACCTTATTTATCATTTCTATCCGCTCACCAAAACCAAACAAGAACAGCGCTCGCACTATAACTTCTTTTGGCATAAGAATCACGGACGCAATAGCGTTAGCCTGCCATTCTAACCAATCCATTTTTCGTTGCTTCGGTGGGTGTGCTAAACAGAAATGCAGTTTTCTGTTATCGCCGCCATATTCTTTAGGAAAAAGAATTTTCAGAATCTGATGCCCGGCTTCGTGCGCTTTGGTGAAATTACATCTGCCAATCTGCGAAATGTCCTCATTCAGATCACGCTCGATGAATATTGTTTTGCCGTCAAGATAGCAATAACTCTCCTCATCAGCGTAATCAAATACTTTGTATGTTACAGCACCATACGATGATGTAAGTCCGAGGACAGAACCATCTAAAGATAAGTGGTGATATTCAAGATTAACTCCTAACAAATCAGTAATTAGCTTGTCAGGTGTTATCTTATATACTGTTTTGCCCGTTAAGTCAGGTAATCGGAAATATGCTTTTGTCACTCGTTCACCAATAGCTTCAATATCTTTGCGTGACAAATAATTCAATTATATGTTCCTCCTAAACAGTCTTAAACTCTACAAACCATTTGCCGTTTTCTTCGTCAAAAAGGTAGGTTTGCTTTCCGCAGATAGATACCGTATAACGGATACCCGTACCGCCAACTTTTGTAGCTGCCGCACGGCATCGATGAATCAGACGGTCAATCTCAAATTTGCGTCCGTCCTCCAGCGTAATGAACCGGGGACGACAAGTCCCGTCGGGATTGTGGTCTGCGTTTACTAATACATAAACTTTGTTCCTTTCCTGTTGCATATCTATACCTCGTAAGACTTATAAGCAGCAATAATCCTGCCGACATAATCATATCCTTCAAGCTCACATATAAACAGTTTGAATTGCCCTTGCTTATTGATAAAACACAATAGTGTGTTTTCCTCATATTCTGCGTCTAAATCAATATACAAAGTAGTTCCCTCAACTATTCCATAAGCAAGAAAATGATTTCCATTATCGGCAATTAAGGCGATCAAATTATGATGTTCTTTCAGTAAAGACTTTGGTGTTTCAACATAGCTTTTGATTGATTCTGTTTTAATAGCGAACATAGGCAACCTCCTATTTGACTAATCCTGTTGGCACAGTGATCTCAACATTACCCATCGGCATTCCAAGCTCTTGTAGCAACACAGCATTTCTTATGCAGCGTTTACCAAACCTCTGGCAAAGTTTTTCAACACAGCCATCCAGCTTTTCTTGTTTCTCGGCTCGCTCATAATCGCAGAACAAATCAATCTGCTGCGGCATATCCTGCGGAAACAGGTTAATCGCCTGAATAGTTACCGATCTAATAGGATTTCTCCAATCATATCTTTTTTTGAATAGCTGAAAAGCATATTGTGCTAAAACCAATGGTAATTGCGTCACCATCTGCATTTGCGTCTGCCACTGCTTTGAGAACAAGGTATTATCCCTAACATAGATAGCAACGGCTTTTGCAACCTTTTGATGTACACGCAGCTTATGTCCGTTGCCTTGTGTCAATTCTAAGAAAACACGCCAAACTTCTTCTTCGTTACTCAAATCTACAACCGTTGTGATTCCGTGTCCGATACTCTTAACAGGTGAAACAAACTTAATATCCTTAACCGTAGAATTATCTCTACCGTTTGCATATAACCATAGTGATACTCCGTTCTTGCCTAATATCCTTTTTATAAAGTCATAGTCAGAATTTGCTAAGTCACCGATTGTTCGTATGCAGTAGTTATTAAGGACTCTTGTCGTAGCTCTCCCTACACCGAGTAAATCAGAAGCAGGTAAGCCCCAAATCTTTTCCCGGAAGGTTTCTTTTTCAAAGACTGTTACAGCGTCAGGCTTTTTATAATCAGAGCCTAACTTTGCAAATATCTTATTGAAAGAAACGCCGACGGAGATGGTCAAGCCAAGTTCAAACTTTATCCTCTCACGAATCTCATTAGCAACATCTACCGGATTGCCAAACAGCTTTTTTGTGCCGGAAATATCAAGCCAGCACTTGTCCATACCGTAAGGCTCTACCTGATTGGTATAATCACAGTAGATTGCTTTTGCCAATTTGGAATACTTCAAGTATTCTTCGTAATGAGGTGGTACAACAACTAAATCAGGACACTTCTGTTTTGCCTGCCATACTGCGTCACCTGTTGCGACCTTGAATGCTTTGGCTTTATAATTTTTTGCAAGTACAATGCCGTGCCGTTCCTCAACTGATCCACAAACAGCAACGGGGTACTGTTTCAATTCAGGGCTTAGCATACATTCGACAGAAGCATAAAAGTTATTCATATCGCAATGCAAAATATTTCGTGCCATTTTTGTAATACCTCTTGACTTAATTCACAAGTTAGTTGTGAAATCAAGGAGGTTGTAATAATGACATTTGGTGAGAAACTTCGTGAAAGCCGAGCGAAAAAGGGAATGACACAAAGCGAGCTTGCCAAAGCAGCAAATCTCGGACTAAACACAATTAGTAATTATGAAAGTGGAAAAACATATCCCAAGAAAAGAGAAGTATATGATATACTCGCAGAGATCCTTGAGGTTGACGTTAATTATCTCCGAAATGAAAATGAGGAGTTTATTACTGAAGCATCTGAAAAATATGGATATAGAGGTAAGCAACAAGCCGATCAGCTTGTACAGGAGATTGGCGGCTTATTTGCAGGCGGTGAGCTGTCCGATGATGAAATGGATGGCGTTATGAAAGCTCTCCAAGATATATATTGGGAGTGCAAGGCAGAAAACCGTGAAAAATATACTCCAAAAAAATTAAAAGAATCTAACGAGTAGCGGAGCAAAGTCCGTTTTTTGGGACACTTCTTGATTTATAATTATAGTAGACAGTAAAAAATTCGGGCTGAATTTTCTCGAATTTGCTGTTTTCGGTAAGCGTTAATTAAGAGGTGAGTTTATTGCAATTCATAAAACGACTTAAACACTTGTTCATTTCAAGAAAACATTGCAGTCATAATTGCTTATGGTGTAAGTATTATTCTGACTGTTGTACAGAGATTAAAAGGAATCTATAAGATTATTCCTCTCTGATGTTTTAATCAACTTAATTACTCTTATTAGGGTGGTGATATTATGATTGATTCATTTTACATTTACTCTAAGGCGACCGAAATGGTTAAGCAAACAGGCACTCGCAATCCTATGAAGATTGCTTCCGAAATAGGTGTTATGCTCCGTTATTCTGATGAATTAGATAAACTGTTGGGACTTTACACATATCGCTGGAAGCACAGAATTATCCTTCTTAATGATAAGATGGAGGAAATAATGGCACGAATGGTCTGCGCTCACGAGCTTGGACACGATGCCCTTCATAGAGATATAGCCAAAGGCGACGGGCTTAAAGAGTTTGTGCTTTTCAATATGAAAGACACAACGGAATATGAAGCCAACGCTTTTGCAGCACATCTGATAATTGACGATGATGACATTTATTCAATGAGTAAGGATAAGTACGATGTCGTTCAGATGGCAAAAATGCTAAATGTGAATATCAATCTCGTTTTGATAAAACTTCAAGAGCTTAACAAACTCGGTTATGATTTTAGAGTTCCTTGTGAAGCCGATAGCTTTTTCTTCCGCAAGCCGCAAACACTGACCAGCAATGAATTGAACTGAATCATTCTCCGTGAAAGGACATAGGTGATTTTATGTTCAACGACAAGGATTTTATGGGCGGAATGTTTGACTTTGACGGAAACGGCAAAACAACATTATACGAGCAGTATGTGGCTTACAAAATCTACGAGAAAACAACTAAGGAAGAAAACGATTTCTCATCTTCTTATCACAAACCTGCGAAGTACAGTTACACTAACAACAATTCAACAAATAGCAAGGGCACAAAGGGCGGAACCATCATTGCGGTTGTTGCCGTGATTATCTCCCTTTTCCTTCTCTTTGCTAAATGCTCCTCCACCAAACGTGTATTGGACGAACACCTACTTTTTTAGTGGCGGCTTTGCCGTCAAGGTGATGCTCTAATACGAAACAGAAAACCGCCATCTTAGATTAAGTTCTAAGGTGGCGGTTTTGTTATGACAATTTATATTTTTCTGAAAGTAAGTTTGGAATCTCGTGCCTTTTATCTAAAGAATGTGATTCTCTGAGTATTTCCAAAGGATCGAAGAATGGTGTAAATGAAATAATGTCTTGCCCGGTCTTTCCCGCTTCACAAAGAGCCTTGCTTTCACGAACCTCATTTTCAATAGATTTTGAAAAGTACATATCTTCTGAATACATAAACATAATCAATGTCAATGCGGCAAGTTTATCATCTAATGTAAGTTTATTAAATTGCTTATAAAACTGTCTATAACGTTTATCTCCATCCTCAATAAACATCACGATTACAGTTTCCGATTTCAAAGGTAATATGCTTATATGAATGTTTTGTATTCGGTACTCAGGAGATGGATTATAAATGTTGTTGATGATATTACCGTTAAAATCAACAGCCAATGCTAACGAACATTGCAATGCAATTGGAACCACATAATTTAGTTTTTCGTAATAGCATACATAGTAGTCTATTGAACTGCCTTTTTCTAATGCTTTCTTTGCTTTTTTATAACTGTCCACATATTCCTTTAAATCCATTTCATTTGCGGCGTTTTTTGCATCACTAAACATCCGAGCAGCATCTGTTTTTTTAGCGGAAATATTAAAGAGTTCAATTTCAAAAAAACGTTTGCTAATAGATTTCAAACTATTTTTTAATGCCATTTGGGCAATCATTTTTGGAGTAGGTTGATTTGAATAATTATCAGGATTCTCATAGTCTGAAAAAATTTTACTATCGCAATCATTGCAAATTAAATGAAATGTTCCTGCTTTATTCACTCCATTTTCAGTATCCATCAAAGGATTATCCACAACGGTATTTAATGTTAATACATCGCCATTTGTGGCAATGTTTTCAAGACAAAACCTCGGAACGGAATGCGAATTACAAAAACTTGTAACGCTCTTTCCGCAAAAATAACAAGTATCTCTCTTTGCAGCTTGACGTGCTTCTTTTAAAAGTCGACTCATTTGCTTCTTATATGTAAAATCGGTTCTGAGCAATTCTTTTTCCTCATCCGAAAAAGCCCCCAAATTAAAGAGATTAACCATATCATCAAACATCTTTTTCACCTCTTTGAAAACATTATATCATAATTTTAAGCAATTAACAATTAGTAGCTTAAAGGTCAAATCATAATTTCATACATTCGACTATTAAACCGCCTTTGAGTACAATTATGGTAGAAAATCAAAGGAGGTTTTGATATGCGAGGTAAGAAGTATTACATAGCACTTGATGATTCTGAACGGCGGGTGGTCGTGAATTGCTTGAACGAAATGCGAAACAACCTTATTGCTAAATGAATTGATTTTTTCATAAAAGATTAACTGTGCTGTAAACATCAAAAGGATTTACAGCACAGTTTTTGCTATTCATTTTCTGTTTAACAGATTATTCAACCTTCATCATTCGGTAGCCTACGCCGATATGCGTTTGGATATATTGGAGAGAATCTGCGTCCTTCTCCAGCTTTTTGCGGAGCGTTGCCATAAAAACACGCAAGGAAGCAATATCGTTATCCCAACTGCTGCCCCAAATGTTCTGGGTAATAAAGGTATGGGTTAAAACCTTGCCGATATTTCTTGAAAACAGACACAAAAGCTTATATTCAATAGGTGTAAGGTGCAGTTCATCGTCGCCGAGATAGGCGCATCCTGCGGCATAATCTATACGAAGCTGACCGTTTGTGAAAACAGACGCTTCGGCGGCGGCCCCGTTCTGTATCATATTAAGCCGCCTTTGCGTTACCCTGAGCCTTGCCAATAATTCTTCCACAGAAAACGGTTTGGTCAGATAATCGTCGGCCCCCGCATCGAGTGCGTCAATTTTATCGGTATCTTCACTTCGTGCGCTTATGACTATAATCGGCATATTCGACCAAGTGCGGATTTTTTTGATTACTTCAACACCGTCAATATCGGGAAGTCCTAAATCTAAGAGGACAATATCAGGATTGTGCGATGACGCTTCCAAAATGGCGGTGGCGCCGTTTGGCGCAGTTAAGTATCTGTAATCGTGTGCTTTAAGGGTTGTCGTAATAAGATTTTTAACCGAATTATCATCTTCAACAACCAATATCAATGGTTTATTCATGAATTTCTACCTCCCTGGCAGATAATGTAATGGTAAACACCGTGCCGTGCGGTGTATTATCCGAAACGGTTATTTTGCCGCCGTGCGCATTTACAATGGAACGGCATAGAGATAATCCCAAGCCTAAGCTGCGGCGGCTGTCGGCTATTTTATTCGCTCCGCTGTAAAACATATCGAATACCCGCGCTTTCATTTCATCCGGTATCCCGTCGCCGTCATCGGCAATAGATATAACGGCTTTATCTCCTTGCTTCCAGGTTTTAATCAGAATATTGGAGCCTTTCGGCGTGTATTTAATGGCGTTGTCCACAATATTTATAATAACCTGCACCATCAGCTTTGCGTCCATTTTGGCAAGAAGATAGTCTTCTTTCTGCCGAACGGTAATATGATGTTCTACGCTTTTTCTGTTCACATGATGAAGCGCTTCTGTAATGACATCGTCCACTAAATCCTCTGTAATATGAAGATTCAACCGTCCCTCTTCAATTCTTGTTACCGAAAGTAGATTTTCCACAAGATTGATAAGCCACATAGAGTCATCGTAAATATCTGTATAAAGCTGATTCTTTGTCGCTTCATCAAAGGAATTGCCGTTTGATATAAGATTGCTTGCGTTCCCCGAAATAGAAGTAAGCGGTGTTCGCAGATCGTGCGAAATAGCCCGCAGGAGATTAGCACGGAGCTGTTCATTCTTAGCAAGAATTGCCGCTTCTTCTTTTTCTGTTGCGTTCTTTTCGTTTTCCAGCGACAAAGCACACTCACCGAGTATAGACAAAAGGATACTCTTTTCAAACGCATCAAGCGGCTCATTGCCTATATAAATACCGACAACACCGTAGACTCGGCTGTTTACCCTTACGGCAAGGTATAGGCACTTTGCATTTGAAAGCGTTTCTGTAGTAGCGCCTGCGTGCTTGTTATTCTTTAGCACCCACTCCGCCACTGCCTTCTCCTTTGTATCCGTTATTTCTTTGTCTGTTTTCTCACCTGAAACTGTGAAAATATGAGCTTCGCCGAGTGTTTCGCCCTCAGTCAGATAAAACACTATATCCTTTCCGAGCAGTTTTATAAGCTGATTTGCCGTTGCGGAAACGATTTCGTTTTTGTCTTTTGCCTGTTGCAAAAGCTGATTTGTATCAAACAGCACCTTTGTTCTGTAAGCAGCCTTTGCAGACTGTTTCGCATGCTCTTTTAACTTCACGGCAAGCGAGCTTGTGAGCAGTGCCGCCAAAAACATAATTAAAAAGGTGACAGGATATCCTTGATCGTAAGCCCGAAGTGTGAACTGCGGATCGGTAAAGAAAAAGTTGAAAACCAAAACGCTGACAATAGAAGAAATCAGGCTGTAAATCCGATGTCTTGTAACGACTGAGGTCACAAGAACGCCGAGAACATATACCGTGATGATATTTGCCTCTGCAAACCCCAATTGCCTGAACAGCATTCCTATACAGCTTGCCAAAATTAAAATGGCAACGCTTTTTAAAAGATCGGAAACCGAAAACACGATTCCATTTTTCTTCCTTGCTTTTTTGGCGCGGTATGCGGTGTTTTTACCGTCAGTATCGGGTATGATATGCACATCTAAATTCGGTGCGTTTGCAATCAGTTTTTCTGTAAGAGTAGGTTTAGAAAATATGCTCTTTCGGGTTGCGGAGCTTCTTCCTATCACAATTTTTGAGACTCCCGAAAGCCTTGCAAATTCGGCAATTTGATAGGAAACATCTTCACCGTACACGGTTTCAATTTTAGCGCCTAATTGTTCTGCAAGACGCATATTGCTTCGCAGGCGTTTTACATCTTCTTCAGGCATAACCTGATAATCAGGAGTTTCCACAAACAGCGCGGTAAAAGCGCCCTTAAAGGCATTCGCCATCCGGGCGGCAGTGCGAATTATTTTTGCATTCGACGGTGACGACGAAAGGCATACAAGAATATGCTCATCCGTATGATAATCACTGTGGCTTTTTATTTTTACGGCTTCGGTAAGAAGATTTACCCTGTCTGCACAGCGTCGCAAAGCAATTTCACGAAGCGCCGTTAGATTTTCTACGGTAAAGAAATTCTCTGTAGCACGCTCAGCCTGAGTCGGGCTATAAACTTTGCCCGCTTGCAGCCGTTCAATCAATTCCTGCGGCTCAATATCAACAAGCTCAACCTGACTTGCGTTATCAAATACCGAATCGGGGATTCGCTCATGTACCATAATGCCCGTTATAGATGCAACGGTGTCATTTATACTTTCAATATGCTGAACGTTTATCGTGGTATAAACGTCTATTCCCGCATTAAGTAACTCTTCAATATCCTGATAACGCTTTGTATGTCGGCACACGGGGGCATTGGTATGGGCAAGCTCATCCACAAGAATTAACTGTGGATGTCTGGCAAGTGCAGCGTCCAGATTAAATTCTGAAAGAGTAATTCCGTTATATTCCGAAACAAGATTCGGAAGACATTCCAATCCGTTTACAAGCGCGGAGGTCTGCGGACGGGCGTGGGGCTCAATGTAACCCGCAACGACATCAATACCTCGCCTTTTTGCCGAATGTGCGGCTTTCAGCATTGCATAGGTTTTACCTACACCTGCGGCATATCCAAAAAATATCTTCAAATGCCCGCGATTAAGAGTTTGCTCTTCCTTTTCAATTTGCTTTAAAATCTGTTCCGGGCTTTGCCTTGTTTCGTCCATAAAAACACCTCCTGATTAAAAGAATTTTTTCTTTTTGAAGTAGATGATTTCTCCTATTGCGATAATAAGAGAAACAATAATCACCGACAGATAACCGTATCGCCACTCAAGCTCCGGCATATAAGCAAAGTTCATTCCATACCATCCCGTAATTAAAGTAAGAGGCAGGAAAAAGGTGGTGACGATTGTGAGAATGCCCATAATCTTATTTTGCCGTGCATCCTGCTTTGACTGATAAAGCTCACGAAGCTGAAGCATATTTTCACGAAGCAACTGAACATGATTTTGCAATCTCTCGGCACGGTGGGTAAATTTTTCCCAGTCCCCGGTATCGTCTGCAAATGAAGAACACGCGCGGGATTGAAACAACTCTCCGATATCTGTCAATTGTTCATAGTAAGCATTTAATTCGGACAGCTTTTGCCTGTGTTTTGTAAGCAACGGGAAAAAGTCTGCCGAACCGCCGGAGCCGATATTTTCTTCCATTTTTTCTGTTTCTGACTCGATGTGAGAAAGATAGAGAACATCATCCTCTATCATTTGCTCCATAAACTGCAAAAGAAGATGAGCCGGACTGTTCAGCTCCTGAAACATACTTATCCGTTTGTCTACCCATAATTTCAAATCGCCTACATCTTCCACAAATAAGAGCGACTGTCCCGTCAAATAAAAGCTGAAGGAAAGCTGCGGTGAACGCTGTTCGCTTTTTTGAGGCAGGCGTAATGTTCCGATGATGCAGTTTTTGAAAACCTCTGCTTTACAATAACGAATCGATCCAAGACAGTGAAGAAGTTCTTTATAATACGGTAGTTGTTTTTTACATTCGTGAAATTCCGCCGTACTCATAAATGTAAAAAACGGCTTTTTATCGCCGCAGTTTTGGGCGGCTTGCAGACTTCCGTCTTTTGAATTTATAAAGTATTGCATTACAACTCCCCCTTTCTACTTTTTATTATATCACAAGTATAAAAGTATTTTCTACTTTACATATTCCGCATTGATCACCGCTTGATTTGAAAAGAGAAAATCAGAGAAGCTATTTGCAAAGGCATTATTTGAAGCCTTTTTCCATATCACAGCGGTCTGAATTACGGAAGGATCCAGCGGTTTTATCGTACATCCTGCTTTCTCACAGATAATACTATTTTGCTTTGTAGAAATGATAAGACAGCGGTATGTATCGTCATTTGCAGAAGCATTGTTTTCAATAAAGCCAAAGTCAATGCGATTTTTGTTTAGCTTATCATATATATCCTCTGTATTTCCAAACAGGAAATGAAGCTGACAATTCGGCTTTCCTTTTGAAAACTTTTCAAATAGCGGTATCAGCGAATCCAAGATCATAGGATTATCAAACGCAATAAAAAGGCTGTTTTCTGCAATTTCTTCGTCAATTAAGTGGTGGTTATTTGCTAAAAAATCGTCAAGCCTTTTCATTATAAAGTAACCGAACACAATCATGACAGCCACTGCGCACACTAACAATAATTTTTTCATGCTTTTCGTCTTCTTTCGTAATTTATATGTGAAAACACTTTTGTATGTTTTTGGTATCACCCAGCACCAAAATAGTGTTACCCGGTATAAAGCTTGTTTCAGGCACAAAATTTAGATTCATTTTACCGTCGCGTTTAATCGCCATAATATTGATACCGTGCTTTTTACGCACATCTGCTTCAATAACGGTTTTTCCGATCCATTTTTCGGGTACGGCAATTTCAAAAATTGCATGATCGCTGTCCAACTCTATGTAATCGAGGATATGGTCGGCAGTATAGCGGATAGCCGTCCAATCCGCAAGCTGCCTTTCGGGATATACGATTTCATCCGCACCGTTTCGCAGAAGGAATTTTGCGTGTACATCCCGTGTCGCACGGGAAACTATCTTTTTGGCATCCAATTTCTTTAATAGAGATGTCGTTTCAAGCGAGCTTTGAAAATCGACCCTTGTTGCAACGGGCAGCATTAACAGTATGCTGCCTAAAATTATCACAGACAGAAAGCCTAATATAATAATCTGGAACGATGTAATGTGCTTGTGTTTTGGATTTTGCCGTTTTATCATAACGGATACCTTCGCAATCTTAATATCAAATTTAGACTATCTTTGTTTTATCTTAATCTGCATTAAATCGGCGTAAGCAAGATAAAGACGATATTAAGATTGCATAAAGGTAGAGGCGGAAAAGCCGAAACTCTTCCGCCTTAAAACTATTACAGAATTCCGTCCAGCATCAAATTTACTTTAAGAACATTTACTGTTTCTTCACCAAAGATACCTAAAAATCTGCCATCCGTGCATTCATCAATAATTTCCCGC
Organism: Ruminococcoides intestinihominis; assembly: GCF_040096285.1. NCBI lineage: Bacteria > Bacillati > Bacillota > Clostridia > Eubacteriales > Oscillospiraceae > Ruminococcoides > Ruminococcoides intestinihominis. The sequence continues at coordinate 45,809 of NZ_JBBMEY010000014.1, forward strand.
ACTTCATCCTCTGTCATATTATTGGCTTTTGCTATTCTTGCCACCTGATATTCGGCAGCAGCGGGGGAAATATGCGGATCAAGTCCGCTGCCGGAACAGGTTACAAGATCAACGGGTATTGTTGTTTCGCCCATATCTGGGTTTGCCGCCTGCAATTTTTCCACACGCTCTTTTACCAAAGCCTCATATTCTTCGCTTGCAGGAGAAAGGTTTGACGGAGAAGCATACATCAGAGTTTTCCCGTTTTCATCCTTGTAGGTTGAAACATCAATGTTCATAATGCGTCCCCACATATGTCCGTCATCTGTATATTGCTGACCGAGCAGCTCACAGCCGTATTTTTTCCCGTCAACCTCTATAATGCTACCATTTGCTTTATCAGGGAAAATGATCTGTGCTATCCCTGTTACAACACCCGTATAAACAATACCGCAAATTACCGTGAAAATCATGAAAATGACAGCCGCTTTCGGCAATATATTTTTTAATGTTTTCATTATAAAACCTCCTTATGCCAATCCGAACAGTACAAGCAGCATATCAATCAGCTTAACAAAGATGAAGGGTGCCACCAAACCGCCGAGACCGTAAATTAACAGGTTGCGGGACAAAAGCTTGCCTGCGGGAACCTCACGATATTTCACACCTTTGAGTGCCAGTGGAATCAGCGCAATAATAATCAGCGCATTGTAGATGATTGCCGATAAAACAGCGCTTTGCGGGGAATGAAGTCCCATAATGTTAAGTGCCGAAAGACCCGGATACAGTCCCATAAACAATGCGGGAATAATGGCGAAATACTTTGCTATATCGTTCGCTATGGAGAAGGTGGTCAGACTGCCTCTTGTCATCAAAAGCTGTTTACCGATACGGACGATATCAATAAGCTTTGTCGGTGACGAATCAAGATCAACCATATTTCCCGCTTCCTTTGCCGCCTGTGTGCCGGTGTTCATCGCAACTGCCACATCAGCCTGTGCAAGTGCGGGTGCATCGTTCGTGCCGTCGCCCGTCATTGCCACAAGGTGTCCTTTGCTCTGAAAATCGCGTATCATTTGAAGCTTGCCTTCGGGAGTTGCTTCGGCAAGAAAATCATCCACGCCCGCTTCTGCCGCAATGGCGGCGGCGGTCATCGGGTTATCGCCTGTAATCATAATGGTTTTTATGCCCATTTTACGAAGATCCGCAAACTTTTCCTTAACGCCCTGCTTGATAATGTCTTTCAGATGAATAACGCCTAAAATCTTATGATTTTTCGCTACAACAAGGGGAGTTCCGCCTTTGTTCGCAATCTCTTTAACGATTCGGTCGCATTCCTCCGAATAAATTCCGCCGCTTTCGGTTACATATTTTTCCATGGTATCTGCGGCCCCCTTGCGGATTTCGTTGCCGTGATAATCGACGCCGCTCATACGGGTTTTCGCCGTAAAGGGAATAAATGTCATGTTCTTGTCGGAAAGCTCTCTGCCGCGAATATTGAATTTTTCTTTTGCGAGAATAACCACGCTTCTGCCTTCGGGCGTTTCATCGGCAAGAGAGGATAGCTGTGCCGCATCGGCAAGATCTTGTTCACTTACACCGTCTACGGGAATAAATGCGTTCGCCTTGCGGTTACCGAGCGTAATTGTTCCGGTTTTATCAAGCATCAATATATCCACATCGCCTGCGGCTTCAATAGCTCTTCCGCTCATAGCAAGTACATTTGCTTGGTTCAGTCTGCTCATTCCCGCAATACCGATAGCGGAAAGCAATGCGCCGATGGTGGTAGGGGCAAGGCAGACAAGCAAGGCTACCAAGGTAGTAACAGAGGTGGGGTTATCAATTCCTGCCTGTTTTGCCGAGAATATGGAGTAGGTATAAAGCGATACCGTAACAAGAATAAAGATAATGGAAAGGGCGACAAGAAAAATCTGCAATGCGATTTCGTTTGGCGTCTTTTTACGGGAAGCGCCCTCGACCATGGCAATCATTTTATCAAGGAAGCTTTCGCCCGCTTCGCTTGTTATCCGCACAACGATCCAATCGGAAAGTACAGTAGTACCGCCAGTTACTGCGCTTCTGTCGCCGCCTGCCTCACGGATAACGGGTGCGGATTCGCCTGTGATAGCGCTTTCGTCTACGGAAGCGGCTCCTTCAATAACCTCACCGTCGCCCGGAATTTGCTCTCCTGCTTTCACAATGACAATGTCGCCTTTTTTAAGCAATGCGGAAGAAACAGCGGTTATCTGTTCTTTCTTATCGGCAGAGGGTATCTTGTGTGCCTCCACATCTTTTTTTGAAGCTCTCAGAGCGTCCGCCTGCGCCTTGCCTCTGCCCTCGGCAATCGCTTCGGCAAAATTGGCAAAAATACAGGTAAACCACAGAATAACTGCGATTGCCAAGGTATATCCGCTTGAAGCGTCCTTTAGTCCGAATAGGGATACAATCCACAGTCCGCTTGTGAGGATCGCCGAAATATATACCAAAAGCATAACGGGGTTTTGCACCTGTGTTTTGGGATTTAGTTTTACAAATGAATCTTTTATGGCTCTGCCGAGCATCTTTTTATCGGCAAAAGCATTTTTATTATTTGATGCCATAACAGTGCCTCCTTAAATAACATTACTGAAAAATTCAGCGAGCGGTCCTAACGCCAACGCCGGGAAGAAACTGAGTGCGCCTATAATAAGGACGATTAAAATCAGCAGGAATACAAACATACCGTTTGTTGTGGAAAGTGTACCTGAGCTTGTTGCAATCTTCTTTTTGCCGGCAAGACTGCCCGCAATCGCCAGTGTTCCTATGATCGGAAGGAAACGGGCAAACAGCATGACAAGACCGAGCGAAACATTCAAAAATACGGTGTTTGCATTAAAGCCGGCAAAGGCAGAGCCGTTGTTACCGCCACAGGAAGAATATGTGTACAGTATTTCGGAAAAGCCGTGCGCTCCGCCGTTGTTTAGGCTATCCGCCACACTCGGAACGACCGCCGCAAGTCCGCTGCCGATAAGAATAGCAATCGGCGTTGCAAGGCAAACAAGCACAGACCATTTCATTTCATAAGGTTCAATCTTTTTGCCTAAAAACTCCGGCGTTCTGCCGACCATAAGTCCGGCTATAAATACCGTCAGAATGGCAAAGGCAAGCATACCGTAAAGACCGCAGCCAACGCCGCCGAAGATAACCTCGCCGAGCTGCATCAGGAGCATTGTCACCATACCGCCGAGCGGTGTGTAACTGTCGTGCATGGAGTTTACAGAGCCGTTGGAAGCCGCCGTTGTAAATGCCGCCCAAGTAGAGGATGTTGCAATACCGAATCGGGTTTCCTTACCTTCCATATTGCCGCCCGCCTGGTTGGTCATTGAGACATTGACACCATCCTGTGCAAGTTGCGGCGTTGCAACCTGTTCGCTGACGGCAATCGTGCCCAGCGCCAGCGCAAGGCATATAAACATCGCCATAAAAATTGCAACGCCCTGTTTTTTATTCTTTACCGCCTTGCCAAAGGTGAAGCACAGCGCCGCAGGAATAAGCAAAATTGAAAGCATTTCAATCAAATTTGTAAAAGCATTCGGGTTTTCGAGCGGATGAGCGGAGTTAGCGCCCATATAACCGCCGCCGTTTGTACCAGTTTGCTTAATGGCGACCTGGCTTGCCGCAGGACCCATAGGTACAAACTGTTCGGTAACAATTTCGGCGTCTTCTATTTTTTTGCCGTCAACTGTTACGGTATTTGTATCAAGGTCAATTTCGGCGTTTTCAAGAATTTCGCCGTCTGCGCTTACCGCAATCGGTTCAACGAGCGATACGGTTTCAGCGCCTTTCAGGTTCTGAATCACGCCGCCGCCCACAAGGCAAAGGGAGATGATAAGATTCAGCGGAATCAAAATATGAATGATGATTCTTGTTATATCAACCCAAAAGCTGCCTAATCCATCGGCTTTTACTTTTATAAATCCCCGTATCAGGGCAAACAGCACGGCAATACCCGTAGCTGCGGAAACAAAGTTCTGCACGGTAAGTCCGAGTGCTTGGGTCAGATAGCTTAATGTGGACTCGCCGCTGTATGCCTGCCAGTTTGTATTGGTTACGAAACTGGCTGCGGTATTAAAGGACAAATCCCATTTTACACCCGAAATCCCCTGCGGATTTCCGGGAAGAACTCCCTGCAAAATCTGAAGCAAAAACAAAAAAATAAGTCCGATGCCTGAAAAAATCAGAACGGAAACGGCATATTTTTTCCAGTTCATTTGCTCGTCCTTTTTGACGCGCATAACCTTATACACAGCGTTTTCACAGGGCGTTAGAATTTTGGAAAGAAAGGTTTTCTCTCCGTTCATTACTTTCTTGATATAAGCGCCGAGCGGAATCGCCAAAACAATAAGAACGGCAAGATAGAGTATGTATTGTATTACCGCACTCATTTTTGCTCATCCCCTTTCATCAGTATGTAAACATAGTAGATCAGCAGTGCCGCAGCACAAAGACCGATAAATCCGATTATAATATTCATAGTCTTACCTCCTTGTTTGATATTTTAACAGCAAAAAGATTAAATCGGGATTAGCAGAATATACAGCACATTAAAACTATATTAAGACGCTTACAGCCATCCGAAAATCAAAGCAATCGGAACCGTAATAATTACGGTGAAGAAAAACACGGCAGCGAGAACACAAATCGGCATACCGATAAATACCGCAAAAAAGGACAGATACGGATGCTTGAATGCGAAATGTTCCGCCCGTGCTTCAATGCGCTTATCAAATTCGTGTATAGCTTTAAATATGGTTGACATATTTAATTCCTCCTTACGCTTATAATGACTATTGGTTTAAGTGAATTCAAATGAATGTTCATTTGAATTCACTCGATATTCATTGCAATGGGCATAGTCAAATTTTCTTTGAAAATTTGCTCCCAAATCAAAGATTTGGGGGCGAAATAGTGCATTTAAGCACTGTTTCGACCACCTATGACAGTTATAGATTAGCACAGGAGAAATAAAAACGGGAAAAAGACCTCATTGATTACTGTTAAGAAAAAATAAAGCCTAAATTAGCGGAACATACCTACCAAAAAGGAAAGCGGCGACAGAAAGAATAGAATCTTCCTGCCGCCGCTTTTTGCTAATTTATAAAGAATAATTGATATTAAAAAATCAGCGTTACGGAGAATAATCGCCGTAACGCTGAAAATTTTATAATCTTTCAAGGATTAGTGTGTCTTTGTATCGCTCATCTGTAAACACCTGTGGGAAAGGCTGCCCCTTTGTGGTGTCTTTGTAAGCGTTTACCCACGCATACTTAACGACCTCTTTTACACTTTGATTGATTGCTTCAAAGTGTTTCGTAGCACACTTTATTTTGATTCGTTCATCATCATTAAGTCCATCAGCTTCCTTATCCCATTTTGTTTCTGCGATAAAATACATAGCAAAGTTCTCGTTGTCCTTTTGATAGACAATCGCCCAGTCAGGAGAGTAATTTCCTGCCGGAGTTTCAAGAACAAAACCGCCTTTTTTGAGCTTAGTGTATAGCATTACATTCGAATCATCGTCAAGAGCTTTTGCAAACTTCAATTCGCCTTCGCTGTCAAACTTGTATTTTAAGTTCATCGCTTTTTGTGAGCTGGATTTGGCGTGAATAGATATTTAATCTCGTCCTCGTTGACAATCTTATCTACCTCGAAAATATCCTTTTCAAGAGCACCAACACCCTCAATAAGTTCGGCTGTCAAAAACTCCTTACTCTTGAATTCTTTGAGCAGCTTGTTAATTGTTTTAATCGCTTCTTCAAGATAATCCTGATTGTTAATTTTGTTCCTTGCTTCTGCTGATAAACCTTTTATTATCCTGATGATAGCTAATCTCGGCAGCATCGTATTTGCCATTATAACATTCACAAGATCGAACAAGGGCTTTGGCTCATAGGTTATTGTGTGAGTGTCACTATCTTCGACCTGCTTTTGTGCATTAGCCATCTTCATTTTTCGGGAATCGTTGAAATCCACCTCGGCTTTTGTTATCTCAAACTGAATAAAATCATTCTTGCGTAAGAGTTGGTTTTCAATTCCGGCTGTTGCCCTATGTATAAACTCGTCCTTGTCGAGTTTGTAGCGATATACAGAACGCTTTTGCAAGATTGACAAGAGCTTTTGATACATATTGTAAAACTCTGCTTCGGTTACATATTTCTGCGTTTTGTTTTCAAAGGGCGGCTCGTCACCATTAGCAATTTCAATCTTTTTGCTGCCTTTTTCCTTCATTGCCTTTACAAAGGTTTCTTTTATCATTTCTGCGTGTTCAATAAGAACAGGATCATTAAATTCAATATTGGTAAAGTCAACCTCTGATGTTTGCATAATGATTTTGCCTGATTTATCTACCTTGACATATTTGGAAGCAACAAGCTCACGCTTGAAAGCGTCATAAGCGTCCTCGACCTTATCTTCAGGTACACCTGCTTCAATGATTGTCCTTTTGATAATATCGGCAGTAACTTCTTCTTTATTGAATCCTGATGACTGATTATAGTCATTCTGTAAGGAATCAGCAAAATGGTCATAGTAATCATTTGCTACGATTGTCAATTCATTGATAGCACTGTCATAACACCTTGCACCGGATACATCAACAGGTAAGCGCAAGCCACGTCCGACCTCTTGCTTTTTTGCAATGTCGCTGCCTGTTTCTTTGATAGTAACAAGAACAAAAACATTTGGATTAGAGAGTTTATCATATTTTTGATAGAGTAACAGGGGGAATATGATATAATAAAATCAATATTCCAATGGAGGAAACCATGAGCAGAAAATATGATAAGCGATTAAAAGCAAGTGTAGTATATGATATATGTGAATTAGGCAAATCTACAAGTAGAACTGCAAAAGAATACAACATCCCTCTTAAAACTGT
>NZ_JBBMEY010000015.1:0-51194 GCF_040096285.1 Ruminococcoides intestinihominis
TTAAAGAATGCAGATGAACCTAGAGTAGTTACCTTTGGCAATGATATTTTCTTTAAGCTTTTACAACTATAAAAAGTCCTTGCTCCTACAGTTTTTACATTAGGAGCTGAAATGCTCTTTAACCTTGTACAACCTTCAAATGTACCATAAACTCTGTCACAGGAACGCAAATCACTAACACACTCATAGTAAAAGTCATCTGGTTGTTCATTATAGAACCGTAAATCACTTGCTTTATACTTTGTCATTTTTAGTTGCTGAACCTTTGGCAAAGAAATCTTCTCTAACTTTTCACATTTTGCAAATACACCTGAACCTAGATAAGTCAGTTTAGAAAGGCTGTTATTTTTATTTATACTTTTTAAGTTTTTACAATTGTAAAATGAGTTATTACCAATGACTTCTACATTTGGAATATTAATTTTTTCTAATGATGAACAATTTTCAAAAGCCCCTTCGCAATGCAAGTCACCACTAGGAAGTATAATTCCACCATCATCACCTTTTTTTATCAATGCACTGCTTTTTACTGCCTTTATCTTCGGCAAAGAAATATTCTTTAGGCTTTTGCAATTATAAAACACAGATACACCCATATCTGTAATATTATTCAAATTATTATTCTTGTTAATTGTCTTTAGTTTTGGACAATCAAAAAATGTTCTGTCAGCAAGTTTTTTTACCTTTGGAATATAAATGCTTTCAAGATTTCTACAATGCACAAATGGTCCTACACTAAAACTCTTTTCTAATAACCACAAATATTCATCAGCTTCATCACTAACGGTAAATACACGAACCCTTGAATTATCAATTTTCACAAGATTTGGGAAAGAAATATGCTTAATATCTGAACAAGATAAAAAAGCTCCACCGTCAATTTGGCTAACATTCTGTCCACCAATGATTTTTTGCAAACTTAAACAATTCAAAAATGAGGCTTTGCCGATTCTTTTCAGACTTTTAGGTAAAGTAATTTTTTTTACGTTATAGGAATTAATAAACATATAGTCACCAATTGCAGTTATTCCTTCACCTATTACAATGTTTTCTGCATAAGTTGTTGGTGGAAAGTAATCCTCTTTCCAATCCCAATACAATGGATTACCTAAATTATAATTGTAAAGCTCTGAAAAACCTAACTTGCCAAAACATCCTTTACCTTGAACTGTTAATGTCTTTGAAGTTTTATCATAAGTAATTTGAAAATTCTTACCTAAGTCATAACCAACTGTTATGCCTGCACTATCAGTATCAGCTAATGCATTAAATGGGATAACAGTAACCAATAACATAAATACTAAAAATAAGCTAAATAATTTTTTCATAAAATCACCTTCTAAGTAGCAAAAACTATTTTATAAATACACTATCTTATATATAAAATTATAATTTATATTGTAATTTTTGTCAACACTGTATAATATATTACATTAACTTTTTTTATTTTTAAATCATGAATATTAAAATTACAAACAAAAAACCTCCCATTAAGGGAGGTTTAATAGATTAGTATTGAGTTTATATTGTAATACTAAAGTTACATTTCTCTGGTATCTTTTTGAATTTCGTTAGCACCTAAGTCTTCATCAGTTTGGAACTTATAGTCATTACCCGGGATGATAGCATTTAGGATAATACCAACTAGAGAACCTACTGCAAGACCTGATAGTTGAATTGTTACAGAACCGATTGTGAAAGAAATATTACCGGCAGTTGAGAAAGTAATACCTAAAGCTAATACAAGGATAATAGCCATAATAAGAACATTTCTCATATTTGTAAAGTCGATTTTGTTTTCAACAATGTTTCTAACACCAACTGAAGAAATCATACCATATAGAACTAGTGAAACACCACCAACTGTAGCTGATGGAATTGATGTAACAATAGCTGCAAACTTTGGTGAGAATGAGAAAAGGATTGCAAAGAATGCTGCAATTCTGATAACTCTTGAGTCAAATACCTTTGTAAGGTTAAGAACACCTGTGTTTTCACCATATGTTGTATTAGCAGGTGCACCGAATAGTGATGCTAGAAGTGTTGCTGCACCATCACCAAGAAGTGTTCTGTGTAAACCCGGATCAGCAATACAGTTCTTACCGATTGTTGATGAAATAGCAGAAATATCACCGATATGTTCAACCATTGTTGCAAGAGCAATAGGAACAATTGTGATAATTGATGTTGTAATTAAGCCCCAATCAGTGTCACCTGTAAAGACGCTAAATACTGTTTCGTCATATGTAAATGGTAGACCAATCCAATCAGCCTTTGCAACTGAAGTGAAGTCAACTAAACCTAAGCAAACTGCTACAACATATGAACCAAGAACACCACAGATAATAGGGATAATCTTAATCATACCTTTACCGAAGATGTTACAAATAATGATAATTGCAATTGCCACAATAGCAACTATCCAAGATAAACCGGCATTGTCACCTGAACTTTCGCAGTTGTTGATAGCTGATGGTGCAAGTGTTAAACCGATAGCAATGATAATCGGTCCTGTTACAATAGGTGGGAAAAACTTCATTACTCGGTGAGCACCGAATGCTTTAAATAATGCTGACAAAATAAAGTAAAGAACTGATGCACAAGCTACACCAAAACAAGCATATGGTAGTAGGTTTGCTTCACCCTTAGGTGCAATTGTTGCATACCCTGCAAGGAATGCAAATGAAGAACCTAGGAATGCCGGTACTTTACCCTTTGTTACTAGGTGAAACAGTAATGTTCCCAGACCTGCAAAAAGCAATGTTGATGATACAGAAAGACCTGTAATCAGTGGTACAACTACTGTTGCACCAAACATTGCAAACATATGTTGCAAACCAAGGACAACCATTTTGCCTTTACCCAATTTACGGGCATCGTAAATTGCTTCATTGTTAATTTGTTGTTTGTTCATACTCATACTCCCTAACATTTATTTAAAAGACTAAGCCTTTTATTACATAAATTAACCCCAATGCAATAAACGCTTTTTGCAATGGGGTAAAACTTTTATTTGCCGACAGTTCTCTTACATTCTTTTTCTTCACAAGGATTGTTGTCACTGTCAAGAAAAACAACAGTTGGTTTATGGAAATTGGCGTCTTTTTCTTCAATTAATCTATAAGCCATAATGATAACATGGTCACCAACTGCAACCAGTCTTGCTGCTGCACCGTTTACACAAATGATACGGCTACCTCTTTCACCGGCAATAACATATGTATCAAAGCGTTGACCATTTTCAACATCTACAACACTAACTTTTTCATATTCATAGATGCCTGACTTTTCCATTAAATCTTTATCAATAGTTATACTACCTACATAGTTAACATCAGCTTCTGTTACAACTGCTCTATGTAGTTTGCTTTTTAACATAGTAATCATCAAATCACCCTTAATTATTTCTCTATCTTATCTATTATACCACCTAGTTAACTAAAAATCAATGTTTGTAAAAAATTGTTATAAAAATCAGAAACCTGACTTTTTCATAACATTATCAAGGAAATCAATTTCTTCTTTATTGTCATACTTTTTGTATTCTGACAAATTCTCTTGATACTGTTTTAGGTTCTTTGAAGTTAAAATTTTGAAATCTCTATGTAGCCAATATAAAGGTAAAAGCAATTTTTTATTTTTTAAACTTGGATATTCCTCTACCATTCTTTTGTATGGTGGGAAAATTCTTGATTTAATATAATTTTCTTCTGTAGAATTATTATATTCTTCATTGTATTTTCTTCTTTCGTTTAAAATTCTATTTTCTTCTGTACCGAAAGTCATATTTGAAAGAATATAAACATCAACATCATCAAAATTTTTAATTCCTTTATTGAAATATAAATCAGCTTTTTCAAGTAGCATATTATAAAATTTTGTAAGGTTATTTTCTTTTAGCTTTTCATTTATAAAGTTAAAGTCAGCATTATTATTCTTTAGATATTTATTTAAGAAATAAACATCAATTATCATTCTAACGCCCATACCACCTAAGTCACGATAATGCTTAGCAAAATGTTCAACAATATAAATATAGTGGTATTCATCAGTAAATTTATAGGTGTGATTTGTATTATTAATCAGCTTTGCATTACTGAACAAATTTTCTGAAAATACTGAATTTCTAAAGTTACCGTTATCACAATGAATTTCAAACTGTACAAATGGGTCTTGCACTGCAACAATTAAATCATCAGTTGACTCAATTATTCTATAGTCTAGGCTGGAAAGCATAGTTCTAGCTTTTTCAATATCTTCACTTTTAATATGAACATCAACATCATTTGTTACCCTAAAATCAGGTTGAGGGTAGGTGTCTTTAATAAACTGACCTTTCACAAGAAGGTTGTCTATTCCCTGATTTTCAAATTCAGAAATTAACTTTTTTGTTGCTGAAAACTGAGATGCATCCTTCATCAGCATAAACTTTCTGCACCTAACAAACATATCCATAATTTCTTTAGGTACATTGATTTTGCTTTTTTCTAAGGCATAGGAAACCATATTTGCAACTCTGCTTTTTGCTGAGGTAAAGTACAAATCTCTAAAATCAATCTCATTATTATTCTCTAAAGGAATATTAGAAAACAGAGAACCCAGTACATTAAGGAGAAATTTATACTGAGTTTTTTCTTTTGGAGAAATTTCCTTTTTCACATTAATTTTCCTTTACAATAATTTTCTTATCTTCAATACAAACTTCTTTGTTGCAAATTGAAAGTGCAGCTTTTTTATGAGTGATAATCATACAAGTTTTGTTTTGCAGATTTACAAGATTTTGAAGTAATCTTTTTTCTGTTTCTTCATCAAGTGCAGAGGTGCATTCATCAAGTAAAAGAATCGGTGACTTAGTAAGGATTGCTCTGGCAATAGCAAGTCTCTGAACTTGTCCTTCTGAAAGTCCTATACCTCTCTCACCTAAAATTGTATCAAGTCCACTAGGCAAAGTATCTACAAAATCAGCACAAGCAATTTTTAGTGAAGTGTGGATTTCTTCATCAGTAGCATTTGGTGATACAATCAGCAAATTGTCCCTAATTGTACCGGAAAGCAGGAAGTTACCTTGTGGAACATAAGCAAACATTTTTCTTGAATTTTTATCAATATAAAGCTTTTTGTTATCCTTTAAATCAAGATAAATTTCACCACTTGAAACATTAAAAACTGACATTAGAAGTTTCATAAGTGTGCTTTTGCCTATACCGGTAATACCCATAATGGCAACAAAGTCGCCTTTGTTAATTTTTAGGCTTGTATTTGACAAAACTTCATCTCTGCCATAGCTAAAGGTAATATTGTCAAAGTTGATGGACTTTAGGTTATTATAAATGTTTTCCACATTAATTTCACTTTTGTTAAACTTTCTTTCCTGTGGAAGTGACTCAATTTCCATAATTCTTTCTGCTGATGCAGTAGCAGCAAAATAAGTAGGAAAAATTCCTGTAAGTCCTGAGATTGGACCTTGAATTTGAGAAACCAAAGCAATAATTTCTGTTAGCACACCATATGTAATATTGCCATGAACAATATTATAAGCACCCCAAATTAATCCAAAAGCATATCCAAGCATAAATACAAATGAAAATGCTGAGGAGCTGATAACAGAAAGTGTGTTTCTCTTTCTACGGATTACATAGTTATTTTGTTGCAAATTTTTTGCATCTTTTAGCACTTCATCTTCAATATCGAAAGACTTAACAAGAAGTAAACTTGCAATAATTTCTTGCAAAAAGCTTCTCACTTTGCCATCTGTTTCTTGACCTTTCTTGTGAAAGTTCTTCATCTTAGTTCTATACAAAGATGCCACAAAAAGAGCCAATGCACCACCAACTACAAACACCATTGTAAAAGGAATACTGATTTGCACCAAAACAATAAACACACCTGCAAGTTTTACAATCATATATGTTAGTTGAGGAATGATTGTAACAATTGCACCTGTTATTGTACCAATGTCGCTTGTAAGTCTGTTTAACAATTCACCTGAATGATAAGCTGAAACATCAGCAAATTCTTTTTCTAATATTTGTTGAAATAAGTCTGTTTTGTAGCTGATTTCCAACTTTGCACTAATTCTAAACACAAAAATCCTCTGTAACACACTAAAGAAAATATCTGCACAAACGATACCACCAAAAATCATACCGTAATGTGCAACACCACCTAAAGGGTCATTTGCATAACTTGGGTCATTACCGGTTGCAGCATTTACAAGGTACTTACTGGCTATAGCAACATATACACCGATTACTGCAAGAATACCGTAGATTACAACAAGCAAAATTATTGATGGTAGCTGAGATTTGCTTTTCTGCAATATCCATCTTAATGCAGTTTTATTCACTTTTTTCTTGTAAGTTGAACTGTTCATTTTCTTTTTATCTTTCTATAATATGGATATAGTTTTTCTTTAAAAGAATAATATTTCCATCTTAATTTCTTCTTTGCAACACATTTTCTGGAATAAATCTTATAATTAAGGTCAGTGATTTTATGAGTAACATTGTCCTTAGTAAAGGTTGTTACAACTGCAAAAATATCTTTCTTAGGCACATTCACTTCACAAACCATTCTGTTATCACCACAAATGTTATATGTACCGTCATTATTGACTTTTATGATTCTATGAAGTACATAGGAATTAGTTGGTTTATGGTAGAAAAATACCACATCATATTTTTTTAGTTTTGTTGGCTTAGTTAAGGTTACTGTATCGCAGTTATCCCTTAGCATTGGCAACATTGACACACCTTTGGGTGTGAAATTCACATTGCTACCACTATTGAGAATTTCCTTAAAAATCGGTACAAGTTCACTAATAGGCACTTGTTTATTCAAGTAAGTTACCGTCCTTTAGCTTTGTAATAAAGTTGTCTATATCCTTCTTTGCTATATCTTCAGTTACTTCATATTCATCAAGCATAGCCTTTAGCAGTTCTTCTTTTGTTGTATCATTTTCTAACTTTTCCCATAGGAAAGCACCGGTTTCGTTAAGATTCATCATACCGTTAAAGTCAACAGTTGCCTTGCCTACAGGAACAACTACATAACAATCTGCTACTTTTCGCAGTAAAAAATCTTCCTTAATTTTCATATTAATCTTCCTTTACTATAGTATCATGAGAAAGTATTGCTGAACTTTTATCCATATTGCACTTTAGCTTATAGAATTTGCAATTCTCTAAAATTGCATTAATCATATTTAAAGAATCGTTCATTTTATTTTTGCCAATTCTTCTCATAGTTTCTTTAAACAAATATCGCATTGCTTTTTGAGGTGATAATTCTTCAATAGAATTATTTTCACTTCTTTCCAAAAATACAATTGCACCTAAAACAGCACTGTCATTTTGGAATTTCATTGTTCCACCAGCAAATGGCGAGCCATATACTACCAGTTCATTATTCTCTAGACGAATTATAGGTTTATCATCATTTATAATTTGTACCTTATCCCCATAAACTTTATGCCACAATGCAGTATGGGTTGACTTACCTACACCACTATCAGCAGAAAAAAGATAGCACTTATCATTATATTTTATAGCTGATGAATGTACCATAATTGCATTGTACTTTAAGATTTTTTCAAAAAAATCAAAAGATAAATATACATATTCTGTTTCATAAATAGGGACTTCAGGATGAAGTGAAATGTATTTTTTGTAGTCATCAACAGTAAACTTATCCCCTACTTTTATCACATCTGAAGTAGGTGTTTCATCAGTTTCAAAAAACTTAATCATATCTTTTGTATAATCATAAAGAGGGTTAATCTCAACAAAAAAGTTAGCAAATTTACAAAGCATATTACCCTCCAAAACAATCTATCTAATAGCACAACTAATAACAAAAATGATGTTATATGTACTATTTAATTATAGTTGAAAAATGTGAATAAATCAAGGAATCGCAAAAAGTAACAAAAAAAGAGCTACCATAAAGGCAGCTCTAAAATATTCACTTAGAATTTATCAATCATATGCAATGCATACTTCTGAATAAGTGTTGCATCGGTAACATCAACTTTTCCATCACCATTTACATCAGCTCTCTTAAAGATTAGTGTACCCTCAGGAATTTCATATCCTGATTGTAAAGCAATGTATCTCAAAATATAAACTGAATCTCTAACATTGATATCACCATCATTATTAACATCACCAATTAAAAGTGGATTTTCTTCAAAAGTTATATTGTTGTCCTTAGCATATTTCTCGGCATATGAACCATAGTCACCTATAATTGTAAGATTTTCACCACAATTGCTGAAAGCATTATCGAAAATCGAAGTTACAGATGAAGGAACATTAACCTTAGTAAGTTTAGAACAATTACTAAAAGCACCATTTGCAATAGTTGTTACTGTATCATTAATTTTAATTGACTCTAGGCCTGAATTAAAGAAAGCCTCATCACCAATTTCTGTAATTGCAACACCGTTAGGCAAAGACTTTAGAGAAGTACAACCGTCAAAAGCTCTGGTACCGATTTTTTCAGTATAAAAGTTAACATTAACCTTAGTTAGGCTAGTACAGTTCTTAAACATATAATTAGGTAAAGTTTCAATTGCTGAGTTTACATAAGCCTCAGTTAATGAAGTACAATTGTTAAAAGTATATTCACCCATTGAAGTAACCGTAACCGGTAAAATAATTTTCTTTAGCTTAGTACAAGAAGAAAATGCACTGAAACCGATACTTTTAATCGTGTTTGGCAAGGAAACTGACTGAATTTCATCATGTTTATAAAACACTAAATCATCAATTTTAGTTACAGTATAACCATAAACAGTGTCAGGAACTTTAACAGAAGAACTGTTGCCATTATATTCAGACAAAGTTGCCTGATTTGTAGTACCATTAAGTTCAAAAGAAAAATTACCGTACACAACTTCAGCAGCACTAGCTGACATAGGAACAATACTTATTAAGAGAAGTACAACAAATGCTAAAGAAATTATCTTTTTAGATTTTTTCATTTTGTCCTCCTATTTAAATAGCAACACATAGCATAATGCTATGTGTTGCATAAATTTTACTGTAAACAGTTTACTTGTGTTGAATCACCAGTTACCTTACCATCTTTATCAAATATGTATTTAATGCAGTTGTCACTAACAATCCAATCAGTTGCACTTTCCTTAGAATAATTCATAGCACTAAATGTATAAATGACCTTTTGAACAGCAAGTGCTGATTGTTTAAAATCAGTAGTAAACTGAACTCTGTTCTTGTTAGTTAGTAAATCCTTACTAGCTGTGTAAGTTAAGCCCAAAGCCTTGTTATCGTTTGTGCCGTCAATCTTAATTGTGACACCGGAGAACTGAGCTTTACTACCATTTTCTTTAATCAAATTATAAACATTTTTACGAATATTACTTAGTGCAGTTTTGTTATCCTTATTAATATAATCTTGAATGTAGTTGTTAGGGTCTAGAATATAGATAACTGCAACATTTTTGATATTAGGGTCATCATCAGGACAATTATAAACATTCATAACAGTGTTTAGACGAACTCTATTGATACCGTTACTATCTGTATGGTAATCAGGATTATTCATAGAAACAGTTAAACCGGGTTCGGTATTATCCTTAGCCTCACCATAAATAGCATATAGGTGAATGTTGTTAGTTACACGATAACCATACTTGTAAGAGTTAGATGCAATAGACTTACCGGCCTTATCATATGACCAATACAAGAACTTAAGCTCTTTCTCACCATTCTGGATAGACATTGCTGTGCCGGAATAAGTACCTGTGTAACCTGTAACACCATATTCCTTTAAGTAAAGACCTTCTTCATCGATAGAATCAACACCATTAGCTACACCTAAACGAACGTTATAGAATACAGGCTTAATAGTATTAAGCTGTGTACCAACAAACTTGCTTGTACCATCAATCGGAGATAGTTCGTTTTTAGCTGTTGCATAATGGAATGTTGGACTATAAGGCTTTAGATTATTAAAGAACCAAACTGTAATTGAAGTAACCGTTTTATCTGCCATTTTAGCATCTTCTTCTGTTGCGTACTTTGTTTTACCATTGTAGTAAGAAACCCAATCTTCACCATCTCTTACTGCAGCACCGTCAGAACCTTGAAGTCTACCGTAGCAGTCAGTGTGATTTTTAAAGTTACCATTAGTATAAGCTTCACCATATGTTAGATACTTAGAATTTGTTTTATCATAATTTCTGTATGAAAACTCCTTCTTAATACCTGTTTCAGCATCAGACTGACTTGTGAAGTACTTATAAGAGTCAATAACATTGTCCGGGTTAATTCCACCAGCAGTAACAGCCTTAGTAATCATTCCAGCATAATCATATGTGCCATCTTGATTTTGATATTGTGCAAGTTCACCAACAGAGAATACGTAGTTCACTACAGTAGGTTTTGTGTTAATGTGAGCAACAGAACCTGTTGTCACTTCTCTATCATAATACTTAAATGAAATAGTGAATCCGGCTTCCTTATTAGTGTAAGTAAGTTGTACTGTCTTACCTGCATTATTAGCGTCATTTGCGATTGGCATATTACCTGTAACAGTTTCAGCCTCTGTATTGATTGTGCTATCTACAGAATCTTTACAAGGTATAAAATCAGTATCCTTGATTCCATTAGTTTGAGTTCCGGCTTTAGTAGAATTTAAAGTGGTGGCAACAAATTCACCGGTTACATTATCAAACTGATAACCTGTTCTTTGCTTTTCAGTTACTTCATAGTGAGTTCCAACAGGGATACCGGTGATAACAGCATATTCATTAGCTGTAATGCTAACACCGGACTTACCATAAGTACGAGTACCTTCTAGCTTACCGGTAGAAGAATCATAAACTTTATATGTTAGGTTTTCATATTCATTTAGCATTATATCATCTTTGTCACCAAAGATATTTGACAATTTAACAGTAAAGGTGAAACGGTCACCACTCTTTGGATCAACCTTATTATCACTATTATCAGTAGTAACCTTCTTTATAATTTTAATATCACTTGTTGAAACAGTGTTAGTAAAGTTAACTGTCATAGCACTTGAATCAGAATGGTTTTCGGAATAATCTGCAAAGTAGAAACCATCAGTTCCGGCACTTGTATCATTACTGAAAACATTGGAATTTTTATTACCCTTTGCCTCAGTTATAATCTTTTGGCTCTTATCATCAGTGATTTTGTAAGAAGTTGAGTAGAAATTAGAAACATTTCTTCTAGTGACTTTTCCATTAGCATCACTTGCAACACTCATTGCTGTGTTTGAATTTCCGGCATTTACTTCATACAAAGTTTCGTTTTGAACTACCTTTACCATTGTATTACTAGGAATTTTCGAATTAAACTTAGCAGACTGATTAAACAGTAAGTTGAAACCACCATTAGCATCAGTTTGACCGGAAACTGCTGTTGAATTGTTTTCATCAGTAGAATTTTCCAATTTTGCAAAATCATCTGGTAAACTAAAGTTAATAGAAGGTAATCCTGTATAAGCATCTTTCAAATGCGTAGACCAATAAGATTCACATCCTTTACCACTATCATTCTTAACAGCCAAATAGTAGGTTGTACCGTTAACTACTCTACGGATAATGTTGTCAGTAGTTACAATAGGATATAGTGGATTAGAACTACCAAATGTAAAGTTAGCGTTGGTTATGTTATCGGATGTGGTCTTGTTTGGAAGAGTGCCATACTTATTTGTTAGTGTAGTAAAATCAGCAGCACTGGCATATTTATTTTCAATCATATAGCTAAAGTAATCTTTGTTTGCAACACCCATAGTGGCATCCTTTAGGCCAGGGTTAACTGAATCAAAGTTTACATCGTTACGAACAAGTAGACCTGTGTTCTGAGGTAAGTTAAAGCTGATTGAACAGTTAGAATCAAAGCTACCTCTTTCCATATAGAACATCTGAAGAGTATGTTTCTTGGAAGAGTTTTTGTTGTTAAATTCTGCACCGTTAGCCTTGAATATTTTTGCTAGGTCAACGGTTGTAACATATTTTTCGTCAGTAGCATATTTATCGTCTGTCTTAGGGTCAGCAGTACGGCTATTAATGTTATCTGATGAATCAACTGCTGCCTTATAAATAACCTTCATATCAGAGAAGTTGATTGAACCGGATGAAACCTTATGAGCACCACCAAGGTCAAGAACCAATACACCATCAACATATACCCAAACGTCATCGTCACCGGAGAAGTTAAATGTAATGTCTTTCTGTGTACCATCAGCAGCAGTTAATTTACCTGTTTCTGACATATAGAAGTCAATATCAAATTCGGTACCAAAACCATATTTATTAGCATTCTTAGTACTATCAGAATTATCAAATGGGAAGAAACCAACACCCTTATCATTACCAACAGTAGCGTTTGAATATGTATCTACCTTGAAATCGCCATCAATTACTCTGTTCTTATCAGTAAATGAATCATAGGAGTAGGTTGTGATACCATTAAATGTTGATTCGTTAAATGGAAAGTTCAAGCCTTCATTAACACTTGATGCAACATAGGTATTATTCTTTAATTTATCATAATCAAACAATGGCATATTGCCTGAACCGTCAGCAGTCAACAGATAACCACAACCATTTTCATTTTTGCTTGTAGAAGAAAGTGTATTTCCTGCCAAACCTTGAACTGAAGCATAATAAGCATGATTATCATCATGACGCATAGCCAAGTTATCCTGAATTCTAAAGTTTTGGTTTCCTGCAACTTCTGTTGTTGTAGGCTTAACATAACCAAAGAATAGAGGGTTAGCATAAGCAGTATCATACAAAGCATTTAAATAAGTGTTAAATGTGTTTGTAACATTACCACCTGCATCATATTGTGTATTATAATTAACTGCATTTGCTTTAAAGTTCTTTGTAGGAACATCATTGTTCTCACTTGGTGTTTTTGTCCAGAATGAACTATCAAGAACAACACCACGAGAATAGCAAGAAGAACCCTTTTTGTATAACAAATAAATTCTGTTAGGGTTTAGACCGATTGAAGCGTCACCGGCTTTATTCGGTACAAATGTACTAAGTGTATCAATTTCAGTTGTACCACTACTTACAAATTTAAATGATGTTGCCCATACAGGTAGAGATACCTTGTAAACATTAAATGTCTTTGAATCTGTAACACCGGAACTATACAAGTCCTTCATATTTACGGTAATTGTATTAGAACCGGAATCTTTACCATCTTTATCAACTTTAGTTGTAACATCAGCATAACCTTTTTTGTCTGCAACAGAGTTATTCCAATAGTAAATTCTTAGACCTAGACCATCACCAGTAGTTGGTTTTGAAATATCGGTATCATCTGTAGGTTCAGCAAAGTAATAATCCACTTTATTACTATTATCAAAAGTATTTGTCGTACCCATATCAAAAGTAGCTACTGCATAAATATTGTCATCAACAATGTAAATAGTTGGTGATGAAGCACCTTCATTACAATTAATTGTATAAGTTGGAATACCTGCAACATCATCAGTATCAATTGTACTACTTGTGATAGTTGCATATTTATTTTTGCTTTCAGAAACAGTTAAGTTACAAACTGTATCATCAGAAATTGTTTTATCTGAAAATACTGCGATAGTAACAGATTGAACACCATCAGCAGGTTTGAATGAATCTGCAGTTAGCGGATAAAGTGTACCCAGTGTGCCATCGTTATTAACTTTAGCAATATAAAGAATTTTTTCACGATAGTCAACTTGAATAGTTTCACTAGATACATCTGTATAAGTTAGACTAACAGTAGGGTAATCAGGATCAATATATGTTGCATTTGTAGAAACAACTACCTTATAAGAAACCACACCTTTTGTATTGCTTGTTGTTTCGCAAGAAGCAGTAAGCTCTGTTGTAACTTTTTTTCCTACTTCTTTACCCTCTCCATCATAGAAAGTATAAGTGTATGTCGCACCCTTTTCAACATTATTATTATTGATTTGTGCTTTTAGGGTAACTTTATTGCCAATCTTTACGGCAGTTGCACTTGAAGAAAGAGCAACACTTTCAGCTAGAGGCTTAGATAGAGAGTCAATTTTGAACTTACCTTGACCATTAGTATCAATGTCACCATATGTTACTTTATAAGAACCGGCAGATAGCTTATATTGAATATTCATAATATCATATCTACGATTCATCAGATATGGTTTACCAAGTTCACAATTCTCCATACCATCACTATACTGTAAAGTAGAGTCTGTACTTGTAGAATCTTTGATGTAGAAGTAATGAGTACCTTCTTTAACAGTTATAATGCGCTGATAAGTACCATCTTTAGCCTTAGTGAAGTTACCTAACAATGTACCTTCTTTATTTCTACCTTCTGAAATATATAGCTGATAATTTGAAATTGTATCATCCTTAGTAACTTTAAACTTAGGAACACCGTTAGAATCAATATCAACAATTTCAATAATAAAAGTACCTGTATCATCAATTCTATATGTACTACCATCGCCTTTAGTAGTTGTATATTCTGTACCCATTGTAACTACTTCGTTGCTTGTATTTTTAGAACCGTACTGAGTTTTAGCAACAGTGTTATAGAATTTGAACTGTTTACGACTTGATGTTAAGGTAATGACAGCTTTACCATCTGAAGTAAATGCTAAACCTGAACCACCTGCCCATGAACCACCATCAAAATCACCTAATAACTGATACATAGAACAATCTAATGGATTTCCCTCAAATTCGGCTACAAATGTTTCATCTGAGGAAATATTATCAACCACATATTTGTTGTTAGATACACCGACTTTTACATCTGTAGTTTCACCTGATATACCTGTAGTTCTCTTAAGTGATTTTAATTGATAACCGGGATTTGGATTAATATTAATTGTAACTTTATCACCGGCTAGGTATTTGTCTTTTTCAACATTGATTGTACCGTTACCACCGGGTGCTGATGCTGAAACAGTATATTGTTTCTTATACTTAGCATATACATCTGCGTCAGCTGATGGAGAGAATGTTGTTGATGCCTTAGATGCATCAGTAAAACTACCATTTTTAGATTCCCAACCAGCAAAAACATATGTTGAACTACCGTTTGTGATAGTATTCTTTGCAACAACCGTACCGGAAGAAGTATTTGATGTTACTTCACCATTAACAGATACAATATCCTTATTGGAATCTTTATCTTCATATGTAACGCCATTCTCAGTAATTTTATATTTTGCAGTAACGTTGTAAGGTTGATTTACATTTACTTCAACTGTAGCTGTAACACTAGTATAACCATCAGCAGAAACAGTTACCTTATAGTAATGTTTACCATTTGTTAAATCAGTGAAAGTAGCAGTATCAGTTGAAAGTTCCTGTGGAGTACCAACTGTTGTGCCATCTTCCTTAACTTCTGTGAAAGTATATTTTACATTACTTGCTGCTCCACTATTCAACTCAGTAACATTAGCAGTTAAAGTTGTTGAACCACCAACAACTACATTTTCCGGATTAGCAGTAAGATTAACTGATTTTGCTACAGGTGTAGATTCCAATTCATATTTTAGTGTACCTTGTCCATTACCCGGTGTCCAAGTGAATTTATATTTACCACTTGTTTCAGGTGTGAATACAATTTCATCACTAAAATTATTAGTACCATAATCATAAAGAGTAACAGACTTATTAGAATCATCAAATGCTTTTTCGCTACTAAAATATGAGTTTTTTACATCATTATTCTTTACAACATATAAATAGTAAGTTTTTCCAGCATCCAAATCAAGTGATAATACATTACTAGAAAATTCACCTAAACTTGTAGATGTTTTAAAAGATTTCCCACCATTGTCATTATATAGGAAATAACCGTCACCACCAGTTACTGTAACATTGATTGGGTCACTGGCTACTTCTGTATAACCATCCTTAGTAACTTTTACTGTAAAAGTATAATCACCGGCTGAAAGACCACTAACAGTAGTAGTTGCAGTACTTTCGGATGCAGTCTGTGCATCACCGACTTGTGTGTTACCTTTATAGAATATATAAGTAACATCACCTGAAACCTTACCTGTAGCAGTTGCAGATAGTATTAAATCTTTACCTTGAGCAATCTTGCCATCAGTTGCATTTGAAGTTAGTGAAACTGAAGTTGCTACTGGGTCTTTAGATGCTGAATATGTTGACCAAGTACCGCCACCTTTATCCCATGTACCTTCAGTAACAGCATAGCAGTTTTTACCGTCTTCTCTAATCAAGTCAGCAGTTTGGTTCCAAATGTAAGAAGAAGGCCAACCAGTACCTGATGGTTCAGATGTATTCGCATTTAATCTCAAGAAGATAACATTAGCATATGGTCCACCAGAAGGAACACTGGCAGAATAATAACCATCATTGTCATCATCATTCATAACAACCCATTGAGCAGTTTGTCCATCATTCCAAACATAAAGACCAAACTTAGCGTCCTTCTGTAACCAGTTTTCACTAGGTTTAAGATAAATAGTTTCACCGGAATTTAAACTAGCACCGGTCTTGTTCACATTAGTTGTAGCAGCAAGAACTGAAAAAGAAGAAACTACCATCATAAGGGCAAGAATCAACGCCCAAGTGCTAGAACTGATGCGTTTAATTTTTTCTTTCATTTTTTATACCTCCATTACAAATAATTGCATAAGAAGTTGTGAATATTTGCTCATTTATTACGATTCTACTGTCTGACCATCAATAGTTTGCAACCGAAAAAAGGGTGCAAAAACCCACAATTATTTATTATCATAATAACATTTTTATACAGTAAAATCAACTGTTTTCGCAAAATATCTTTGATTTGTATATGTTTACTAAGCTTAATTATTTTATAGAATTATAATAACTAACATAGAAATATTTTTGTACATATTGCACAAAGAGTGGTAAATATAAAAAAACAGACCTCATAAGAGGTCTGCAAAAATACTGATAAACTATACCACTGTCAACCCAAATTATCGAAGGAACCGTAGGCATCTTTCATTGTTCTTTCATCTGAACTTGACAAGCCGGTACCTCCACCAATGGCATAAAACTCCGTACTTCTTTTATTATGGTTTGATCCATAGAGGTTTGCGCATACAAGTGAATCAAGTTCAAAATCATCATATTCTATTGTTGGAGTTTCATAAACTTTTTTCATACTTATCCTCCTCTACGCCTACCGAAAATAACTAAGGTTATTATAACATATTTAGATACAAAAATCAATATATTGGACGATAATTCTGTAGATACACAACTAAAAACAATTGTTGCACTTTATAAATATATCACTAAACACTGAAATATTCAAGGTTTTATCAGCAAATTAATAAAATTTGTGCAATTCATTAAAATAATTAACTTAGTTATTAGTTACCTTGTATAACATTTTACATATATAATATCTGTTTGTTACAATGTTGTAAATCAATTTTCTTCAAGAAGTGGCAAATACTCCTTATATTTTGACATTGAAGGTGTTAGGTGTTCTGAGTCTTTCACCTTTTTATTGACTGCTTGAGTGGTTTTGTTAACCGGTGCAATTGTACCGGCACCTGCAACACAACCACCGGGACATCCCATACCCTCTAGTAGGTAACCGTCATACTTACCGGCTTTGGCAATTTGGAGCATTTTGCGACATTCAGGCAGTCCCTCTGCCCTAGCAGTTAAGACCTCCCGATTAGGGTCAATCTCTTTAATAATATTTTCAACTGCTTTTGCTACACCACCACTTACTGCAAAGCCGTTGCCATCTCCACTGCCTTCTTTAAATGGTTCGCCGTCTTCACATTTAGAAATATCAATTCCTTTTGCATCAAGAATTGCACTAAATTCTTCAAATGTAAGTACAAAATCAACATCACTACGGATTGACTTTCTTCTAGCTTCTAGCTTTTTAGCAGCACAAGGACCAACAAAAACAACCTTACAATCAGGGTATTTTTTCTTAATTAATCTACCGGTTAGCACCATTGGAGTTAGTGCCATTGAAATATATGGTGCAAAATCAGGGAATAACTTTTTCGCCATAACTGACCACGCAGGACAACATGATGTTGCCATAAATGGTTGCTTATCGGGTACTTCTTTAATAAAGTCATTAGCCTCTTCAATTGTACAAAGGTCAGCACCAATTGCAACTTCTACTACATCAGTAAAGCCCAATGCTTTGAATGCATTACGGATTTGACCTTGTGTTACATTGCCAAACTGACCTGAAAAAGCCGGTGCAATCGCAGCATAAACAGGTGTATCACTCTTTAATGCAGAGATAGTCTGGAAAATCTGACTTTTGTCAATAATTGCACCAAAGGGGCAATTAACAAGACACATACCACAAGATACACATTTATCATGGTCGATTTCTGCTCTACCATATTCATCGGACTTAATAGCTTTCATACCACAAACTTTGGCACAAGGTCTTTCGTGGCGAACTATTGCATGGTACTCACAAACATTAACACATCTACCACATTTTATGCATATATCTTCATCAATATGCGACTGACCATCTACAATGGAAACTGCTTTTTTAGGGCAAATCTCTACACAAGGGTGTTCAAGACAATTTTGACAAGCATTTGTAACGAATACTCTGTTCTCAGCACACTTATTACAAGCAAACTTAATAATATCAATTAGAGGAGGCTCATAATACTTATCATTAAAAAGTTCTTCCTCAATACCCTCTGTTATTGGTGAAAATTCGTTATAATCTCTTAGGGGAAAACCCATTGCTGCTCTTAGCCTTTCCCCTACTACTGCTCTTTCTACAAAAACACTATCTCTATAGTGGGCAATTTCACCTTTGATAATTTTGTAAGGTAGTCTCTGGAATTTGTCAGCATCCCAACCTTCAAAAGCAAGTTTTGCAATTTCGGTGAAAATCTGCTTTCTTATTCTTGACTTTGATGTTTTTACTCCTCGCATACAATACTCCTTTTCATATAAATACATTATATAAAATTTTGCATATAATTGTTTTATTTGTATAAACTCTTTTCATTGATATTATACAATGGTGAGCCTAGTTAGTCAAGAATAACAATAAAAAAAGCGACCCCATAATGAGGTCGCAAAATAATTTATAATCAGTCGCTTGTGTAAGGAAGAAGAGCGATCTGTCTTGCTCTCTTGATTGCTACTGTTAGTTCTCTCTGGTGAGCTGCACATGTGCCTGTAACTCTTCTAGGAAGAATCTTAGCTCTTTCAGACATATAACGACGAAGTCTTGCGATGTCTTTGTAGTCAATCTTTTCTACCTTATCTACGCAAAAGCCACAAACTTTTCTGCGTGACTTTCTGCCACGGTTTGGTCTATCTGCCATTGTAGTTAATCTCCTTTATAAAATTAGGTTTTAGTAAAATACTAATTAGAATGGTAAATCGTCATCAAGTGGCATTTCTTCAAAATCTGAAGAAGTACCGTTTGAATAAGATGCCGGTTGTTGCTGCTGAACAGGAGCTTGATTATAAGACTGCTGAGGAGCTTGGTTATAGTTACCGTAACCATTGTTATTGTTATAACCGTTGTTGTTACCATAACCGTTATTGTTTTGTTCTCTTCTTTCGCCTGTAAATGAAACATTATCAGCAACTACTTCTGTTACATAACGGTTTGTGCCATCTTTTGCTTGGTAAGTTCTTGACTGAAGCTGACCTTCGATGGCAATCATTGAGCCTTTGCCAAAATAACGACAAACAAACTCAGCCTGTTGACGCCAACATACAATATTAATAAAGTCTGTCTGGCGCTGTTCGCCTTGCTTTACATAGTTTCTATCTACTGCGATAGAAAATGATGTTACAGAAATACCACTTGCTGTTGTCTTTAATTCCAATTCCTGAGTAATTCTACCCATTAAAATAACTCTGTTTAACATAACATACATCCTTTCATGTTCAGCTATTCAGCCTACTTCTTGATTATTCGATTAGTCTTCCTTCTTAATGATCATTGAGCGTAGAACGCCATCAGTAATCTTGTAGATTCTGTCTAGTTCTGCTGGGAACTCTGCAGTTGATTCAAAGTTGATTAGAACATAGTAGCCTTCTGCTTCTTTGTTGATTATGTATGCAAGCTTACGCTTACCCCATTCATCAACTTCCTGCAGTGTGGCATGCTTTTCAACAAGATCCTTAAACTTAGCGATTGTGCTCTGGATACCTTCTTCACCTAATTTCATAGAAAGTACCATAACTGTTTCGTACTTAGCTGTAATTTCTGCCATTTATCTGCACCTCCTTCTGGACATATTGGCGTGTATTTCCTACACGCAAGGATTGTGTACTAATTCACACACTAGATTATTATAACAAAATATTTCAAATTGTCAATAGAAAATATGAGATATTTTTTGTTATTCTGTAATTTCTCTGCTTTCTACTATTTTATTGAAAAGAGTTTCTATTCTATCAGTTTCACCCTTTAAATATAAGAAACCGAATAGTGCCTCAAAACCTGTTGCACTGTGATAATCCCCTACTGTGCCATGCTTTGGTGTACATTTAGGAGAAGCGTTTCTCCCACGCTTATAAATAGAAATCTCTTCCTCTGTTAAAATAGGCATTAGCATCTTTGCAAACTCAGCTTGGCTTTTGCAGTTTACAAACTTAACTTTTATTTTATTTAATTCACCGACATGTAGGTCGTGGTGGTTAACAAGGTACTTTCTAACAAGTAAATCATAGACACCATCACCTACAAATGCTAATGTTAAGGGTGAAATCAGCTTTGGGTTATTATTTTCTAAGTTCATATGCTACCTTATTCTACAAAGTCAAATTCAAGGTCATAAATAGAAACTGTATCACCTTCGCTGATACCGGCTTTTCTAAGTGCATCAATAACTCCACCATTTGTAAGAACTCTCTGAAAATAGTTCATACTTTCATAATCATCAAAGTTAACTGACTTCATAACCTGAAGTAGCCACTCACCTTCAACAAAGTATACATCATCCTGAACTGTGATTTTAACTTCGTGGGGGTTGATTTCTTCTGCCGGGATAATTGGAGCAGGTTCTGCTTCAAATTCACGAATTGGAGGTAGTTTGCTTAATGTTTCAAGGGTTTTGTTCATTAATGCATCTACACCATAATGAATTTCTGCCATAATTGGGAAGAATGAATACCCTTGATCCTCTACAAACTTTCTAAAATCATCAATCTGTTCATCTGTTGCCATATCACACTTATTACCGGCAACCAACATTTCTCTCTCTGCTAATTCAGGGTTGAACTTTCTAAGCTCATTGTTGATGGTGACAAAGTCCTCCTTAGGGTCTCTGCCCTCACTACCACTAACATCAACAATGTGAATTAACATTCTACATCTTTCCACATGACGAAGGAACTGATGACCAAGGCCTGTACCTTCCCATGCACCTTCAATAAGTCCCGGAATATCTGCCATAACAAATGAGTTACCTTCACCCATTGATACAACACCAAGAACCGGTGTAATTGTTGTAAAGTGATAGTTAGCAATCTCAGGTTTTGCCTGACTTACTACAGAAACAAGTGTACTCTTGCCTACATTTGGGAAACCTACTAGACCTACATCAGCCAGTAACTTTAGTTCAAGTACAACATCATATTCTTCGCCCGGTAGACCCGGCTTTGCAAATCTTGGTACTTGGCGAGTTGGTGTGGCAAAATGAACATTACCCCAACCACCTTTACCACCTCTTGCAACTAAAACAGGTTCTTTACCTGATACATCGGCAAGAATTCTGCCTGTTTCAGCCTCTTTAACTACAGTACCGATTGGTACTCTGATAATTAGGTCAGGTGCTTTTTTACCGAATTTGCGACCACTTCTGCCGTTTTCACCTTTTTCGGCATTATACTTTCTTTTATATCTAAAGTCAGCCAGTGTGGAAATGTTACTGTCAGCTTGGAAGAGAATATCTCCACCTTTACCACCGTCACCACCATCAGGTCCACCGGCAGCAACATACTTTTCTCTGTGGAAAGAAACTGCACCATCACCACCGTCACCGGCTTTGATTTTAATTTTTGCTACATCTACAAACATATATTATTCCTTATTATCTTTAAATAATGGTTCTATATTTTTTACTTCTCTACTAATTTGATACTTCTTTTTGTTCATTTTTACTTTAAATGTTGTAATAAGAAGAATTCCACCAATAACAAAAAAGAATACCCCTGATACTATTTTGCCCCCAACAAAGAACAAAATGCCTATTAAAAACAGAATAACAGATAAAACTATAATAACTCTCTTATAACCCTTAGTGTCGCCACTGTCACCAATAAGGTCGTTGACCAAATTGACATTCTTAACAGTAGGGTTATTGTTCATTATCTTCTTATCGCCTTTGTTTACATCATAATTCATAAAAATGACTCCTTGGATAAAAGAAAAGGGTGGTAACTATATACCACCCAAATACATTAATTACTGTTCAACAGGATATACGCAAGCACGCTTTCTGTCCTTGCCTACTCTTTCAAAACGAACAACACCATCAATCTTAGCAAATAGTGTATCGTCAGAACCTCTGCCTACATTTTCACCTGGATGAATATGTGTGCCTCTCTGCTTTACTAGGATATTACCTGCAAGAACAAACTGACCGTCTGCTCTCTTAACGCCTAGACGCTTTGATTCGCTATCTCTACCGTTCTTTGTAGAACCCATACCTTTTTTATGAGCAAATAACTGAATGTTAATCTTTAGCATGTTATACCTCCGAAATTTTTATCTTAATAAATTCATCATATTCTTCTTTAAGTCCTTGAATATGAAGTTGAAAGCCATCTAAAATTGCTTTAGCTTTCGGTGCATCTTCTTCCTCCAGCTTAACTTCCATATAACCATCCTTGACCTCAACACCAACTACTATACCAAGAATATCTGTAATAGTATTTACTGTCATATAAGCTGCTGAACTAATTGCAGCACAAAGAATGTCTGAACCTTCTTCGCCATATTCAGCATGATCCGTAATGGTAAAACCTGTAATTAAGCCATCGTGAAGTAAGAAATCAACTTTCGTCATTAGTTAATCTTTTCGATTGTAACCTTTGTATATGGCTGTCTATG
Source organism: Ruminococcoides intestinihominis (assembly GCF_040096285.1). NCBI lineage: Bacteria > Bacillati > Bacillota > Clostridia > Eubacteriales > Oscillospiraceae > Ruminococcoides > Ruminococcoides intestinihominis. The sequence continues at coordinate 23,079 of NZ_JBBMEY010000015.1, forward strand.
ACCCATTTTTCTCTTTTCGCCCTTCTTTGGCTTATAAGTGAAAACTGTGATCTTCTTGCCCTTGCCGTTCTTTAGAACCTTTGCTGAAACTGTCTTGCCTTCAGCAAAATCAAGAGTACCATCTTCGTTACCTACTGCAACTACCGGGATTTCTACTGTTTCGTTTTCTTCAGCTGTAAGCTTTTCGATGAAGATTTCCTGACCTTCAGTAACCTTATACTGCTTACCACCTGTTTTGATAATAGCGTACATAATTAAGTACCATTCCTTTATTTAGACTCGCTACCGTTAGGTGAAACCTAAGTTTACTTATAACCCACAATATGCGGTTTCTATACTATATCACAAAGTATAGTATTTGTCAATGTATATTTGAAAATATCTTGAAATATTCTTGAATTATAGGTTATTTTGGATTTTACAAGCCTTTAGTGTATTTTTCATTAACACTGCAATAGTCATAGGACCTACACCACCCGGTACAGGAGTGATTGCAGAACACTTTTCCTTTACATTTTCAAAGTCAACATCACCACAAAGTTTGCCGTTTTCATCTCTGTCCATACCAACATCAATTACAACTGCACCTTCTTTAACCATATCGGCAGTAACAAACTTTGGTTTACCGATAGCAGCAACAAGAATATCAGCTCTCTTAGTAACTTCTTTTAGGTTCTTTGTACGGCTATGAGTGATTGTAACTGTACCGTTTTCGTGAAGTAGTAGCATTGCCATAGGCTTACCTACAATATTACTTCTGCCGATAACTACACATTCCTTACCTTCTACCGGAATATTGTAGCTATGTAGCATTTCCATAACACCGGCAGGTGTACATGGTAAAAAGTCATAGTCACCAATCATAATCTTACCAACATTTGATGCATGGAAAGCATCAACATCTTTTAGTGGTGAAATTGCTTCAATAACAGCCTTTTCATCAAGACCCTTTGGTAAAGGTAATTGACAAAGAATACCGTTGATTTCTTTATCTTCGTTAAGTTCTTTTACTAATGAAAGTAGTTCTTCCTGAGTAGTTGTTGCAGGTAGTGCAAATTCTTTTGACAAGAAACCTACCTTTTCACAAGCCTTTTTCTTGTTGTTTACATAAACTCTTGATGCTGGGTCATCACCGACAATGATAACTGCAAGACCGGGCCTAATGCCTTTTTTAACTAGTTCTTCTGTTTCAATTCTTACTTGTTCCTTTACTTGGGCAGAAACTTTTTTACCGTCAATTATTATCGTCATTTTTTACATTCCTCTTTTTTCTAAATATTATTAACAGAACAATGCCTGTTACAAAAATACAAGCTGAAAGCACCTGACTTACTCTTGGAGTATATCCAAAAATTGAGAAGGTCATATAAAGACTGTCTGTACGAAGTCCCTCTACAATCATTCTTTCAAATCCATACCATACCATATAGCATAGGAAGATTTGACCTTTAAAGTGATACCACTTTTTACTTAAAATATGGAGTACAAGTACACCTAATAAGCACCATATTGACTCATACAAAAAGCAAGGATGAACACCAACATTGCCTGTGTTTTCACTTACCATTCTCCATGGTAAATCCGTTTGTGAACCAAAGGCCTCTTGGTTAAAGAAATTACCCCATCTGCCGATACCTTGACCGATTAAGAAACCGATTGAAGCAATATCAAGTACAGGTAACAGTTCTTGCTTTTGAAGTTTACAAGTAATGCCACCACCTAAGATAGCACCGATAAGACCACCATAGATAGCAAGTCCTCCCTTATTTATATAGAAAATATTCATAAGGTTGTTTTTGTAATCGTCCCAACTAAACAGTACATAGTAAAGTCTTGCACCGATTATAGCACAAATGATACCTACAATAACTGTATTTAATAATTTATTTTTATCAATCTTAAAATAATCAGCTCTTACAAATGCATAGATACAAGCCAAAACAAGACCTGATGCAATAATAATGCCATACCAATAGACACTTAAACTGCCTATGCTAAAAGCCTCTCTGTTAATATTAAACTCTAATCCTAAACCCGGAAAGGTTACTTCCATAGCTACCTCCTACTTTACTACTGACAAAGCAGAATTGTTGTAGTCAAGAATTTCGTTAAACTTACTTTCTACATCACTAAACTGTAAATTATAAATTTCATCAACATAAGAGAAAAATTCTCTGTTTGTAAAGTGGCTTTCCATCAAACCGTTACCAATAGAATTTACTGAATTTAGTGAAGAAATTGCATCACCATAAACTGCCTTTTTAGAAATTTCATAGTCTTCTTTAGAAAGGCCCTTTTCTCTTAACTCTTTAATATAGTCAATGATAGTGTCATAAACTTCCTTAGGCTTTTGACTTTCACCGTCAAGAAGTACACAGGAACAACCCTCAGTTTCAAAATATTCATAACTAAAGGACTGATTAATAAGGCCTTTGTCAAGCATATCTCTATAGATTTTACTTGTTGAACTAAACAGCATTGCAAGTAGCACATCAACTGAAGCCATATCCTTGCTAGTAGAAAGACCTGTGTATTTGTTCTTGAAACCGATATTAAACAGTGGTACTGCAACAGGTAGGTTACATTCTACATAGTCCTTAACCACTTCATATGGTTCATCTTCAAAATAATTTTGAATTGTAACATCTTCAGCAGGTTTTAGAAGTCTATCTGCTACTTCAAGAACTTCATCTAACTTTGCTTTACCACAAACACAAAGTGCCATATTGTTTAGGTTATAGAAAGTGTTGTAGCATTTGTACAAAAGTTCAGGTGTGATTTTGGCAATACTTTCAACTGTACCTGCAATATCAATCTTTACAGGATGATTATGGTACATAACTTCAAGCAAATTGAACATTACTCTCCATTCAGGAGAATCATCATACATTTTGATTTCTTGACCGATAATACCTTGTTCCTTTGCTACTGTTTCTTCAGTAAAATAAGGTCTTTGTACAAAATCCAAAAGAATTTCCAGACTTTCCTTAAAATTATCTGTTGTTGAGAAAAGGTAGCAAGTTTTATCAAAACTTGTAAATGCATTAGCGTTTGCACCTGTCTTTGCGTACTTTGCAAAGGCATCTCCATCTTCACATTCAAATAGTTTATGTTCAAGATAATGAGCAATACCATCCGGTACTGTCATTTTCTCTCCACCATTTGAACTGAAAGTTGTGTTGATTGAGCCATATCTTGTACCAAAAACTGCATAGGTACTGTTGTAGCCCTCTTTTTCATATACATAAATGTTAAGGCCAGATTTATGCTTAACCTTATAATACTTGTCCCTTGTCAGTTGGGATTTTATTTCTTGTACACTCATTCTTTACTCTCCAATGTATAAACTGTATCTAGTTTTAGTTTCTTAGCCATTTCAATAATTTCTTCTCTTGTAACAGAATTTACTTCCTTACAAGCATCTTCAACAGAAGAAATTTTGTTGGAAAGAACCTGAGAAAAATACCATGTTTCCAGTCCAAATTCATTATCGGCAATTGTAATAAAGCTATTGCACATTGATAACTTTGTGGCATTAATTTCAAAGTCGGTAAAATTGCCATTTGCTAGGTCATCAAGTTCCTTTAGGATAGCATTCTTAGCTTCCTCGATATTTTTCTTTTCTACACCTGACTCAATAAACATTAAGCCTTTGTTCTTAATAAATCTTGATGAGCAGTAGTAACATAGGCTAAGCTTTTCACGAACATTGTTAAATAGCTTACTGTGAGCAGTACCACCTAACATTGCAACTGCAAGACGCATTGGCATTGTGTTGTCCTTGTTATCGGAAATATCTGTACGGAAAGCAAGAATCATTTTGCTTTGAGAAAGTTCCATTTCTTCCTTTACAGTCTTAACTTCTGTAACTTCACCTGAAACAATGTTGTTAATTTCACATTCTGTACGGTCATACTTGCTAAACTGAGCTTTTAGTTCATCAATAACTGCATCAGATGAACTGTCTCCTACATAGAAAATTTCTACTCTGGAATTATTTAGCAATGACACCCAACCGTTATATAGGTCTTCACCTGTTACCGTGTCAATATCTTCTTTTGTACCGAATCTTGATAGGCTATAAGGTTCATACTTACAGATAATCTTAACTGCTTGATTAATAGAATATGTTCTCTTATCATTAAATTCAGAGTCAATAACTTCCTTTAGCTGACGCTTTTCTTGAGTAATTTCTTCTTCACAGAAAGAATTTCCATCTAACTTAGGATTGAAAATAATATTGCAAAGTAAATCTGTCATATCCTTTGAAATATTATCTCCCTCAAAGGCATATTTATCATCAATGCCACTGATAGAGAAAGTTACAATCTGATTATCACCGGTTTTACGAACAAAACCACCTAAATGAGCACCATATAGGTCGGAAAGTTTCTTAGAAAGTAAAGTAAAATCCGGATACTTACTAGTTGTACGAGTCATAACCCCTGAAAGTAAAGCATTGACTGATGCAGTTTCTTCCTTTAGTGGAACAATAAATGACACACTAATCTTTGATGTTTTGAAACGATTGTCCTTTATTGAATTGAAATAGACACCCTTAGCTATTTCTAATCTATTTATGGAATCCATATAATTCCTCCTAATACACATTATCAAGATTATTATACCATAGTGATAGGAATTATAAAAGTATTTTGGGAAAATATATTTTAGGTTGACATATGTAATATGTAATGCTATAATTACTGTTGCAAAAAGTTAATATGCGAGTGTGCTGGAATAGGCAGACAGGCACGTTTGAGGGGCGTGTGTCTTTGACGTACGGGTTCAAGTCCCGTTACTCGCACCATAGAAAAAGAGAAGTACAACCGTACTTCTCTTTTTCTATTATTCAAACAATCAAACGATAACGGGACTTGAAGACGACCGTTAAGAAAACAGTCCGGTGGACTGTTTTTAGGGAGGGCGTTGATGCCTCTTTCCTAACGCATTTGTGCTTAATAAGCGAGGTAGGTACTTTGGCTAGTACAATCACCGTTACTCACACCACTACAAGCAATGCGATAACGGGACTTGAGGTGTGACGAGAACGACTGCTGCCGGTGGCAGATGAAAGGAGTTCGAGGAAGAGCTACAACAGGGAGTTTGAGGAAGTGCATTTATGCACAACGATAAACGACCATGTTGTACTTGGAGTTAAGAAAACAGTCCGGTGGACTGTTTTTAGGGAGGGCGTTGATGCCTCTTTCCTAACGCATTTGTGCTTAATAAGCGAGGTAGGTACTTTGGCTAGTACAATCACCGTTACTCACACCACTACAAGCAATGCGATAACGGGACTTGAGGTGTGACGAGAACGACTGCTGCCGGTGGCAGATGAAAGGAGTTCGAGGAAGAGCTACAACAGGGAGTTTGAGGAAGTGCATTTATGCACAACGATAAACGACCATGTTGTACTTGGAGTTAAGAAAACAGTCCGGTGGACTGTTTTTAGGGAGGGCGTAGATGCCTCTTTACTTTCGCATTTGTGCTTAATAAGCGAGATAGGCACTTTTGCTAGTGCAAACACCGTTACTCGCACCATAGAAAAAGAGAAGTACAACCGTACTTCTCTTTTTCTATTATTCAAACAAGCAAAGCGATAACGGGCTTAATAATCACAATATCTATATAATTCAATAAAAAACCACAAAAACATAAATGATATTTCTATTTCTTAAATATATATCTTCTATGGTATTTCATAAAATTATTCATATTATAATCTAATTCTATTTTGTTATCATTTTGAATATTGGATAGTATTTTATCCATATTACTTAACTTTGAAGAAATTATAATATTGCCATTTTCATCAAAAGAAATTAAACCTTTATCAAATAATTTATCGTGATTTGCACAAAGCAATAATCCATTATTTACATCTATCTTTTCATTACTATCCGATACACTCCAAGGCTTAATATGACTGGCAACAAGTAAATCAGGTATTGATAATTGGCATAAACAACATTGATTATTATACTTTTTAAGAAGTTTTTCTCTAAATACACTTTGATTTACTCTTGCTTTTACAAGTACATCTTTTTCTTTACCTTCAATATTATCAGAAGAAATTTTAGATATAAAATCATTTCGTTCACTATCATAGTTTTTAATATATTCTAAAACCTCATCATTTAAATATTTCCCATTAGGTAATTTTTCATTTTTAGGATTACGCCATGTGTTATGAAATTTTTTATTTATAACAAAAGTTCTCTTATTTTCAGAAACAAGTACTGCTTTATCTGTACTAATAAAAAATTCACATTTACTTTTATCATCTCTTTTATCTAGTACAGTTTCAGGGATTTTTTGTATTTTTCTAAATAGTCTAGCATTCTCATACCAGCCTACAATTACATTTTCGTTTTTTCTTTTTCTAGCAATCCAAACAATAGTTATACCATCTGCATATTTATCACTTTTATTTGCCCCATAATATTCTATATTCATATTCCCTTTATGTTGCACATAACCATAGTACTTACCATCATAATTTTCAAAATTATATACTTCATGTCCTATGTTTTTCTCGTTATATGAACCACCATCACGAATTTCATCAACACCAATCTGTTGACCTTTATAGTATTTCATATATCCTATTCTGCAATATAAAATTGGCATAAAATCACCCTTTATGTAAATTAATTTCATTATATCAAATATATCTTTAAATAACAACTAATAGACAAAATAATATTTTCATTTTTAAAACTATACAAAAGGTAAAAGACTCTGACTAAAAAGTCAGAGCCTTTTGGGAGAAAATTGAGATTTGGTTATATCGAAATTTTAGGAATTATATAACTAAAACATTTACACTATTTGTGTAAACTGACTTATCGGCAAAGGTGATTTTGAAAGTAAGCTTTGTTACACCTTTCTTCTTACCTGTTACAACACCTGACTTGCTGACAGTAGCAACCTTTGTATTCTTAATAGTATAAGTAACCTTGTAGTTCTTAGGAGCAACATAAACACCACAATTTTTGCTTGTTAGTTTTTCCTTAACTACTCTATTTGTAAAGTTATACTTTTCTTTAACAGATAAATCTTCAATGTCGCCTACATAAAAGTTATCATAGCCACTAGTTACATTATTTATCTTTACTGCTGTAGCAGTTTTAATATTGACATTCTTTACTGTTGCAGTAAAGTTACCTACCTTAGTAGCCTTGTTATTGCCAACCTTTTGATAAAGAGTGTATGTAGAAGTACCTACACCAACAGTATAAATTTCATTATTAGCCATTTTTAGGATTGACTTACCTGTAGTCTTGATAGAATACATAGCACCTTTCTTTGGGAAAGAAATCATAGTTCTTAACTTTTTGTATGACTGATACTTAGTATAATACTCACTATTGTTGAATGATACATACTTATTGTATGAAAGGTTAAGTTTCTTTGAATTTTTTTTTAGAACTGTCTTAAAGTCACCAACAATAATCTTTACCTTGCCAACATACTTTTCGCCTCGATATGCTTTAGCAATACAAGTGCCTTTCTTAGCTGCATAATAAACTTTGTCACCGTACTTATCTTTCTTTGATTTTACAACAGAACTTGAACCAAAGACAAGTCTTGTGACGCCCTCTTCATCAAGCCAACTACCTACTGTACTGCCTACATTGTATCTACGGGTTTGTAGATACTGACTTTTTGATGAAGTAGATTTTACTTCTTTTTCTTCTGCAAAACATGATGTTGTGCAGATACTTGCTGACACTAGGCAAAGGATTGCCATTAAAATTGAGATTATCTTTTTCATAATAATATTCCCTTCCGAATAAAATTTGTTTGACATAATCTTTATCAAACATATAATAATAATTAGAAAGTGTTTATAAAGAATTCTTTTATAATTTAACTGCTTTCATATATAACACTTTTCAAAAGTCAAAAAGGTTACATAAATTTATAAAAATTTTAAAAAAAATTTTTTCTGAGGTGATTTTATGATAATAACATATGATGTTGCAAAAAGGATAAAGGACATAGTTTCTAATGATTTTGACCTTTATTTACATTTTCACGACAGTTGTGGTGGTCAATATTTTAATTTTGATGAAAAGCCAAGTGATGAGGTTTATACAGCTATTAAAAAGTTCTTTAGTGAAATTGATAAAAAGATAGTTGTAATAATCAGTGATGACAAAATGAGCTTTTACTTGCAATAAAACACAAAGAGAAACACCACAACCATTTGGCTGTGGTGTTATCTACATTAAAGGGATTTAGTTTGAAAACTTTAATATTAAAATGGAAAATTACTAACTGTAATTTACTTTCTTACTAATACGCTAGAAAGTCCTGTGTTTTCATCAGAATAGCTGATTGTATCATCATCGGCATTGTAATCAAAATTAGAAGTTGCATCGCTGATTGTACAAGAAACAGTTGAACCGTCAAATTCATATGTACCTTCTACACCTACACCACCAACAGCACCAACTAATGTGCCGTCTTCACTAAATGTATATGTAACATCAACGCCTGAAGAATCTACACCCTGAGCTGCACAATATTCTTCTAATGTCTGAGAATTACCATCTGCGTCAACAATTTGATCAAGTACCCATTCACCTGTAATATCTGCTACCTGTGTATCATCATCACTATTTTCATCACTATTTTTTGAATCATCAGAACTCTTATCTGCTGTATCTGATGCACTTGAATCTGCCTTTGAACTAGACTTATCATCACTACCACAACCGTACATTGCAAATGAACCAACAAGACATAGTGCTAATAAAAGAACTAAACCTTTAATACTAATATTCTTTTTCATAAAGCGTTACCTCTCACTATTAGTTAGCAGTTGTATTATAATTTGTATCTTCTACAACCCAATTATTTCCGTTCTTATCCTGAAAAGTACCCATACAAACTTTAATAAAATCAACTAACCAGCCGATACCGAATACTCCACCGGTGATTAACCATAAAACACCGGTACCAATTTTGCCGGCTAAAAATCTGTGTACTCCAAGTCCTCCTAGGAAAAATGTAAGTAAAATTGCTGCTGTTTTTGACATATTGTTTGCCTCCTTTAATTTTATATTTTTATTATACATAGCAATCATATATAAATCAACATAATGGCATAATCGTCAAATTTCTGGCATAAACGCAATTTTGGGGACTATAAAAAAGTATTTTTTTATGATACAATTAACTTATAAACATAATATTAGGAATAAGTATGAGGGATAAAAATGAAAATTGCTATAATTGATGATGAAAAATATCAATTTGATATTCTTAAAGATACTTGTACTGAGTATGGCAATAACAATAATATAAAAATAGATACTGATTATTATGAAGATGGAAATGTGTTCTTAAATCATCTTAATAATAATTACAGTATCTGCTTTATTGATATTTATATGTCTGCAATTAATGGTATTGACTTAGCAAAAAAGCTAAGAGAAATAAACAAAGATATTGTTATTGTGTTTGTTACAACAAGCAGTGACTTTATGGCAGAGGCTTTTTCTGTACATGCTTTTCACTACATTACAAAGCCATATGAAAAAGAAAAAATTTTTCAGGTATTAACTGACAGTATAGCTATACTACCTGATGTTTCACACTATATACAAATTGTGTGTGACAAGAAAAATATTAAATTAAAAATCAAAGACCTTGTTTCTTGTGAGTCCGATGCACACTATCTACTGCTTACAACAAGTGATAATGCTGAACTAAGAGTTAGAATGACACTAAATAAATTTATAGAAGAAACAAAGAATTATGAAGAATTAATCCAAATTAACAGAGGTATTATAATCAATATTGATTATCTAGACAAGATTGATAATTCAAACTGTCACCTTACAAATGGTACTGTCTTTCCCATTAAAGTCAGAGAAAAGAAAAGTATTGAAAATAAAATAAATCAGTACATTTTCTGTAAATTACGAAAGCAATCAAATATATAAGGAGTGGTACTTTGACTATTGAATCTTTTTTACGAGGAATACTATATTACATAATACTTTTACCTTCATCAATAATGTGCTATTTGCCAATGAAAAATAAACTTAAATTTTCGGTTAAAGAAACGACTTTGATAGTTCTTTTAGGAAATTTCATTATTATTACTCTTTCTTCTATTGTTACTTGTTTATTTAACATAACAAATTTAAATATTGTTTTACTTCCGGCAATAATAGTGTGTTATATAATTTTCCACTTTACAACTACAACAAGTTTATCTAAAAAAATATTTGTAGTAACAAGCATATGTTGTTTGTGTTCATTTGCAAGTTTCTTTGCTTATATGTGTGACTGTGTATTAAATCCTACTCTTTCCCCTGAATACAACACAATAGAATATGATTTGTTTCAGCTGGGATTTACCTTCTTATTTGGATTGATGTTACTATATTTTATGTCTAATCAATATTCATGGATGATTGACAACATTGACATTCCAAAAGTATGGAATACTGCAATTATATTTCCTATTCTATTGACTGCATTAACTATATATTCAGTTCCTAAATATTACAAAACTATGCATGTAGGTAGGGTGTTTCCTATTGCAATTGCTATGTTTATTGTAGCATTTATATTGTACATAGCAATATTATGGCTATTCTACACCATCAGTAAAAATATTACGGAAACAAACAAGATTGAAGAAAAAAATCATATTCTTGAAATTCATAATAGCCAATACAAAAATCTTCAGCACTATATGGAAGAAACCTCAAAACTAAGACACGACTTTAAACATTCAATACATATGATGAACATACTTGCAAATGAAGGCAATATTGATGAAATAAAAAAACATCTTAGTTTATATGAAGAAAAGTTAAATATTCAATCACCGAAAAAATATTGTTTCCAAAGTTCTATAAATGCACTACTAAACTACTACAACAATATTGCTAATAACGAAAACATTAAAACTAACTGGAAGATAAATATACCTAAAGATATTTTAATATCTGACTTTGATTTATGTAATTTACTGGGTAATATTTGTGACAATGCAATAAGAGGCAGTAATTCTGAAGAAAATGAAAAATACTTTAACCTAAAGGTTGATTTTCTAAACAACAGATTGTACATAGTTTCCAGCAACAATTTTGACGGTTATATTGAAAAAGAAAATAACAAATATATATCCACTAAAAAAGTAAAAAGTGGTGTTGGAATTTTTTCAATGGAAAGTGTAGCAGAAAAATATAATGGCATTGCTGAGATTATCAATAATGATAATAAATTTATGGTAAATGTAATGCTAAACAACATTAAAAATAAATAATAAAAAACGAGGATACTTGAAACCAAGTATCCTCTATTTTTTAGTTTATATGAACATAAATATTTTTAATTACTGCGTACAAGATTAATGAACCTATCATAACATACATAGAAATATTCTCTAGTTTGTTAAAAGGCTTTTTGTTATTATGAACCACATAATGATATTTGTGATAAACATAATCGCCAAACATTATTGGTAAAATAACTGTTATTACCGGATTGGTGAAAAATGCAGTTTTGAAATCAAGTCGCAGATAAGAAAGAAGAACCCTACTAATACCACAACCGGGACAATCAAAACCTGTTGCAAATTTAATTGGACAAGGAATCTTGAAGCCTGTTGTGTATATTAGCACTACATATATACCACCAACAATTAGCAGTAAAAATATAGGCTTTAGAGTTTTATACAATCTTTCTTTCATAAAAATTACATCTGTCCGTTATTATTTTGGTTGTTATTCTGGTTATTGTTGTAATTTGCCTGAGAATTTTCTTGACCATTGCCGTTATAGTTAACACCATTATAACCTGTGTTATTCTGATGAACATTGTTGTAACCTTGGCCGTTCTGATTTGTATAACCGTTGTTGTAGCCATTATTATAACCATTGTTATAACCGTTATAGAAATTCTGACCGTTAAAGTTATCGTAATCAGAAATTTTATTTAGAGAATCCTGCATTAATGCAATAGCGATAATGCTTAGACCTAAAATATCAAGAACTAAGTATAGAATATTAGAATTTGATGATGGAATACCACGCATATTCTTTGCATTATCCAGCTTTTCACCTTCTTTATAAGCCCAATAAATTCCGTAAATACCACAAGTAACGATTGATAGTAATACAGCAATACCACCGGAAGTACCGTTAATATCGTTTACTGATTTGTTAGTATCATCAGTAACAACTACCATCCAGTAGATACCGTAGATACCACAAGTAATAACTGTGAATAGGATTGCTAATCCTATATTTCTTTTAGTTATCATAACATAGACCTCCTAATAATTGTTGCTTATATATTACCATAGTACAAATATATGGTCAACGAGTAAACATTAATATTGTAACATATCACAAGTTTACATACTGTTTTATGTTAATGTTTACTATTTATATTCCGGGATTATTCCATAACCTTTTTAAGTTCTTGAATAATTCTCAGAGAGTTATTTCTGTCAAAATAAGTAAAACTATTGTCCCTCATTAATTTATATTCATAAGGAAGTCTAAAATTACTCTTTGCCATCTTATTTATATCATTACACAAGTCAATTGCACTGATACTTCTGTCACCCATTAAGTCTTTATCCATATTAATATATGTGCCTACTGAGTTAATGAACTTTTCATAGTCGAACTGATAGAACAGTACAGGCTTACACATATAAAGCATATCGTAACATACTGAACTGTAGTCGGTAATAAGCAACTTGCTTTTCATTAGAATTTCATTCAGAGGTTTTTCTCCAATAACTGAAATGTGGATTCTCTTGTTATCAATCTTATCACTTGTAAAGTAATCTTTATATTTACTGTTGATACAGAAGTTTAGTTCTAGGTCATTATTAGCCAAAACTGTCTTTAGTTCTGCTGAGTTTAGCAGTTCAATATATCTATTATAGAAGTCACTGTCAAGGAACTTTTCACTAGGTACATCATCAAGCCAATTTCTTGTTGTTGGTACTAAGGCAATTTCGTTAGAACCATTTGACTTATCTTTTAATGCATCCCATCTTGCTAAACCGGTAATAGGAGTTTGTTCCTTTGAATAGCCTAACCATTTGTTTACAATTTCTCTTTCTTTCTTAGAAGAAACAACAAATACATCAGTATCACCGGCTTTACCTTTACCGTAGAATTTATCAATTCTCTTTAGCGAGGTTACACCGTGTTGTAAAAAAATATGTTTCTTAAATCTTATTCTCTCGGCAATTACAGAGTTGTTTGGTCGCCAAATATAACAGTCATTCTTGGAATGAGTATATACTAAGTTCTTTGCACCTAGCAAATAAATCATATGCTTAAACGACATAAAGTTAAGCACATTACCCTTGTATGGTTCAACATTTTTATAGTCAGGTGATGATGGGTCAATAACATAACAAATCTTTGACTTTAACCTTTTTCCTACTCTGTGTTCCATACAATGTTTAAAGAAATAGTAACCGTTATCCTGAGCAGTTTGTGACTTTCTTTCATACACTAAGGTAATGTTCTTGTGGTTATAGTACCACTTAAGAACCTTGTGACAACATACTGCTAAAATTTCTTTCATCTTAAATTTTCTTGAGTCACAAGGGCTAATCTGTCTAATCATAAAGGCAAGTGTATCCCTTGTAGTAAAGTAAGGGAACAGAATATCGGTATCTTTCTTATTAGAAAATCTGTAGAAATTTTCACTCATTGACTTGTGATACAGATAGTCATACATTTGTCTTTTATCTACATACACATTGGCAAAATATGCAGTTCTACCATCATTAAATACTGCATAAACATCCCATACAGACTTTTGTAATTCAATCTTAGATAAATCAAATCTACCTTTAAGATGAGTGTTGTCACCACTAGGAATAAGCTCTGCACTTGTATAGTAAATTCTTCTGTCTTCACTGTCTTTAAATCTATATGACAAAGCATAGCCTGTGAAATGTTCTTTGTTATTTGTAATATCAGTTACAATATAAAGGTACTTATCCTTAAAATATGCCTTTTGGTAAGAAACAGAAACTTTATCCTTAAATAAAGAAAGTCTGTCCTTTACTCTAACATAGAAAGTACCGTTACTGCCATACATAGGTTCAACAACTGCAATAGTATCTTTGATAGTTAAAGTTTCTACCTCTTGAAGGTATTTTTTGCTTTCGTCTTCTTTATAATCAGGTGCAGAAACTTTTCCACAATACATATAACCGTTATAGGAAAATGCAACGCAAATTGAATATGTACGGGAAGTTATATCCTCCATAGCTTCTTTAAAAGCTGAAAAGTCAACTATAAATTCATTTTTCTTAGGGTTAAATTCTGTAACATCAAGAATAATTTTTTCTTTAATTGAAGTACAATGGGCAAATACACTTAAATCACTTATGCCACTAAGGTCTGTGTATAGAGAAATACGATACTGTCCTAACTGGTCAACTGACTGTGCACCGTAAAATACTCTTGTAGCAACAAAGTTTGGTGAGAATAAAATTCTCTTTGCAGTATTTTCCGGTGTAATCTCAACACCATTGTAAGGTAAAATAGTAGAGAACTGTAGCTTATAACTTTCTGTTGCTGTAAAAGTTATTTCATCAATTAAAGTTCTATGCTGAAGTTTATCTGTAGCAGATAATTCAAGAATATTTTCATAATTTTCTTTATCCTTAATTTGTACAGAAGAATAATATCTTTCACCGTCAATATCATAATATGTATGAAGGTTAAACACATCAGGCTTTATTCCCTGAAAATATGTTCTTGGCAATCTACATTCCAACACATATTTATCACCCATATCACGAATTAAATATGGCTTAAAATCATAAACAGTCTTTACATTTGGCAAGGCTGATTTAAAGCTGACACCAAAGTTAGTGTAGTTGGAAATTTTCTCTAATGTAACATCAAAGCAAAAGTCATCTTGAAATATCTTAAAATTATCAACAGTATTGCTGACAATATAATCAACTCTGCTGGATTTATTAATTAAAATAAATCCGAAATAGCCTGATGTTGTAATATTTGTAATCAAGTTAACTTCTTCTTTTCTATATTCAGCAGAAGAAATTGAACTGTAATATAATAATCTTTTATCTTTAGTTAGTCTATATTCGTCCTTAATACTCTTTGAATACAATCTACAAAAAGTAAGATGACCGTTACCCTGAAATACAAGGTAAAGTTTAAACCTTAGTGGTACATAATCAATCTGTAAATAATCAAAACCATCAAAATTAATAGTACAAAGGTCACTGTTTATCTTGATGTCCTTATACCATAAATATTTGTTGTGAGAATCAAGAAGTGCAAAAGCAACTGCATCTTTATAGTTAACATCTTGATGAGGAAATCTAATAGTTACCTTGTTTTCTCCTTCACCGATTAACTCTGCCTTTATACGATCTTGTATTATTATTTCTTTATCAGAAAATTCATCCAGCAAACCAAAATATTTCACAGCTTTTGCCTCCTCTCTTGAAAATTATAGCACAAAAAAATAATGAAATATAGTGGATAAATTAGTTTTTTGCAATTTTATACATTCTACATAAATAGGCAGTTTATTTATAATACCTTTTTATACAATATAAAATTTGCATTTTAAGTGAATTTTTCCAAAAAGAAAAGCACCTTATTGAGGTGCTTATAACTTTTAGTCAAAGATTTTCATTTTCTTAATTTCAAGAACAATTCTTGAGGAATTATTTTTGTCAGTAAAAGCAAAAGTGCTTTCTCTCATTTCATCAAATTCCTTAGGTTGTTTGAAATTATTTTTAATAGCATTTTCAAAGTCATCAAGAAGCTTATCCATAGTTAAGCTACGATAACCAAACAAATCTTTCTCCATATTAATGTATGAACCATGAACCTTGTTATATAAATCATAGTCAAACTGATAGAAAAGAATAGGCTTATTCATATAGTAAACATCCCAACATACTGAGCTATAGTCGGTAATCAGAAGTTTACATCTCATCATAAGTTCGTTTAGAGGTTCTTCACCGTAAGGAATAAGTCTCATTCTCTTACTTGTAACATCAAAGTTACCGATATAGTCCTTAAACTTAGGGTGAATATAGAAGTTAACCATAAGGTTATTATCTTCAAGTAACTTATTTAGTCTTTTACTTTCAAGAAGTTTTGAGTAATTCTTGTAATAATCACTGTGCAAGAAAGTGCTGTTCTCAGCTTCATCCAGCCAATTACGCCATGTTGGCATAATCAAAACTTCGTTATAATCCTTAGATTTATCAACAAGTTCATCCCATCTTGCAAGGCCTGTCATACAAACCTCTGTACTCTTATATCCAAACTTGTTAATGATAATTGACCTTTCAAGTGGAGTAGAAACAACAAACTTGTTAACTGGATTACCACCATTTTTGCCAAAGATACCGTCAACTCTCTTTAGTGCAATAACACCATGCTGCAAGAAGAAAATCTGTTTTTGCTTTAGCATTTCTGAAACAAATGAGTTGTTTGGTCGCCAAGCATAGCTATGTGGCTTTGAGTCGGAAGAAACTAGTAACTTTGATGCCAACAAATAAACCATATGCTCAATTGAAAGGAAATCAAGTACATGGTCATCATACTTCTTTACTCTTTCATAGTCAGAAACACTCTTGTCGATAATATAATAAATCTTAGCATTTAAGATTTTTTCAACATTATGTTCCATACAATGCTTAAAGAAACAGTAGCCGTTATCTTGAGCACAAGCACAGAACTTCTCATAAATAAGAATAATATTTTGACTTAATAGTTTCTTTTTATTTCTTTTAAAGATTTTTAGAGCCTCAAACTCTTTAGCTCTAAACTCACTGGAGTCAATGTTTGACTTTTCTCTCATATTAAAAGCAACTGTATTGATAGATGTGTGATAAGGGAAAATAACATCCTCACCTTCATCTGTTTTGATTGTACAATCAACTTGCTTTTTAGCTCTCTTTTTGTCGTAAAGTACCTTTTCTATCTGCTTATCTGTAATAGAAATGCTGGCACCATATCTTCTGCCATCTTCTTCAAAGGTAGCATATAAGTCCCAGATAACTCTCTTTAAATCAAGTTTTGACATATCAATACTTGCTGATAAATATGTGCCAAAAAGTTTCTTGGTGACTTTTCCTTCAATGAAATAAGCACATCTATCATCACTTTTCTTGTATCTGTATGTGAAAGCAAAACCTGTATATTTACGGTTATCTTCCTTAGGTATCTTTACAGTAACATCCATAAAGTTATCATGAAAATTCAAATTCTTGTAATCAACAAATACAAGGTCCTTTTGAGAAAGTAAGTTCTCTCTGATTCTAATATATATATTACCGGAAACAAAGTAGATTGGTGCAAGTGACACTTCAACACCGTTAATATCAAATCTCTCAACAACCGGAAATAATCTTTTTTCAAGTGGTAAAAGTTCAGGAGCAGTCAACTTTCCGTGGTAGTTAGGATTCTTAAGCTTAGTAGGATATACAAGACCTTCATATAAAAATGCTATACATAGCATATATGACCTTGCAGTAAAGTCCTTACAAGATTTCTTAAGGTTTGAAAGATTAAGGGACAAGTCCCCTGTATCTTTGTCCCAACTTACTACATCAACAATAACCTTTTCCTTTGTTTTAGGGAAATAGCAATAAGCCCACATTTCCTCAACTTCACTCATATCAGGGTTTAGGTGAAGTTTATATTCACCTTTTTCTGACACACTTTGAGTACAGAATAAAACTCTGGAAACATTAAAGTCCTCAGATAAAATAGTATCCTTAACACTATTATTTACAAGTTCGTAACCGGTAGAAGGTGCTACAGAAACAAACTGAATATCATTATCAAGTGAACGAATTGTAAAAGCCTTTAGGTCATCATTTAACTGTAAAAATTCTTCATAAGAAATTTTACGAATTTTTTTAGAAACCTTTGGAGATGATACAGCTACTCTTGTGTAATAAGGCTTGCCGTCTACAACATACTTTGTGTAAAGGCTTAGTGTAGTTGGCTTAGGCAGTTTAATAAAATCTCTTGTTAAACTGCAATGGCTGATAAAGCAGTCACCCTCATCATCAAAGGGTTGTGGTGGTAAATCATAATAAACAGGTTCTTCACCTGATTTATCCACACCTACAAGTGTCCATTCCGATGCTTCCTTAACCTTGTTAACCTTAACATCAAAAGTCCATTTACCATCAACAACTTCCACATCATCAACAGTATTAGTAAATCTAAAGTTGTAAATATCCTTTTTATTAAATACTAATAAGGCAAAGTAGCCACCTCTGGTAACACTTAAGCAAGTACAATAATCTTCATCTTCAAATCTACCTTCAGCTATTACATCATAATAAAGTAAATTTCTGTCATATGTTGCTTTATACTTTTCCTTGATTTCTTGATTGTAGAATCTACAAAAATGAAGAACACCCTCTTCTTCAAAAACTGCATATAGCTTATATCTTATAGGTGCTCTTTCTGCTACAAAATAATCAAACCCGTCAAAAGCAATGGTGTTATTACCTTCAGTAACTTCTGCTTCATTATACCAAAGAAATTTATTATCATAATCCAAAGCTGCAAAGCCAATAATTGAATCCAAGTTAGAATCTTGCTGTGGCACATTTATAGTAATAGAATTAGAACTACAGCTTATAATCTCAGCAGAAACTGTGCCTTTAATTATAATCTCTTTCTCATTCTTATCAGAAAATTCATTTAAAAATCCACAGAAATTCATTTCATACCCTCCTGTATGCATATGATTATATCATATAAAACCTATTTATTGCAATATATTTCATTAAATTTGCAATATATACTTAGTCAAACTGGCTTTGATATAGTTCTTTGTAGAAACCGTTTTGCTCCATAAGTGACTTATGAGTACCACTTTCAATAACTTTACCGTCTTTCATAACAAGAATAAGGTCACTTTCCACAATAGTCTTTAATCTATGAGCAACAACAAAACTTGTTCTGTCCTTCATAAGTTTCATAAATGACCTTGTAATTCTCTGTTCTGTTAATAAGTCAATTGATGAAGTAGCTTCATCAAGAATCAGAATTGGTGGTGGGTTAAGCATTAGTCTTGTAATACAGATTAACTGCTTTTGACCTGTTGACAATGAACCACCGTCTTCACCGATAAATGTATCATAACCGTTGTGAAGTTTCTTTATAAATGAATGTGCATGGCTTTTCTTTGCTGCTTCAATAACCTGTTCATCAGTTACATTTTCATTGCCGAAAACAATGTTTTCTTTAATTGTACCACTTTTCAGCCATGTATCCTGTAGCACCATACCAACATTTTGTCTTAGTGACTTTCTACTAACTGTATTAATATCAACACTGTCAACCTTAATTGAACCACTGTCAATATCGTAGAAATGCATTAATAAGTTGATTAAAGTTGTTTTACCACAACCTGTAGGACCTACTACTGCAAGTCGCTGACCACTCTTTAGTTCAAAGGATAGGTTCTTAATAAGTTCTTTATTTTTATCATAAGAAAACGCCACATCACTAACAGTAAAGTCACCTTTAACATTACTAGGCAATTGACCTTTTGCATCACTTTCTCTTTTAGCATCAATAACTTCAAGCAATCTACCTGCACAAGCAATGGCGTTTTGTAGTTCGGTAATAACACCTGTAATATCGTTAAATGGTTTTGTGTATTGGTTTGCATAAGCTAAAGATGCTGACAAGTTACCTACTGTAATAATGCCGTTAATTGCAAACAATGCGCCACTTAAACCAACTACTGCATATACAATAGAGTTAACAAATCTTGTACAAGGGTTAGTCAGTGATGAAAAGAAAGTTGCATTTAGTGAGTCCTTACCAAGTTCTTCATTGATAACATCAAAGTTTTCAGAATTTTCATTTTCTCTATGATAGGACTTTACCACCTTAATGTTACTTAACATTTCTTCAATATAGGAAGTTTCCTTACCTCTTTGTTCACTTTGTTTCTTAAAGTATTTATAAGTTTTCTTTGAAATAAACTTAGAAACAAAAAGTGAAAGTGGAGTTAATACCAACACAATAAGTGCCAACCAAATATTGATTGTAAACATAAAGAACAGTGTACCCAAAATAGTAATAACACCTGAGAATAAGTTTTGGAAACCAAGAATTAAACCGTCAGAAAACTGTTCTGCATCTGCAATAACTCTACTTACAATGTCACCGGTATTTCTGCTGTCGATATAAGAAACAGGAACATATTGCAAATTATTAAATGCATCGGTACGCATATCCTTAACAGTATTGTTAGCCATTCTGTTGTTTAAGGTATTTGTAAAATACTGAGAAATACCACCAATAATAATTGCCACTAAAATAAGAATTAAAATCTTAGTTAGTCCGGCAAAGTTAACATTACCTTTACTAACAATCATATCAATAGCTTCACCGGCAAGTACAGGAATATATAGTGTACATACTGTTGAAAATAAAGTTAATACAAGTGAAATTATAAAAGAAAACTTGTACTTACCAATGTACTTTAAAACTCTTTTAATTACATAAGAACTTTTCATTATGATGCCTCCTTGTTACAAGACTCATAAATATCCTTATATGTTTCTGAGCTTTTAAGTAATTCTTCATGAGTACCTACACCCTCAAGAGCACCGTCATTTAGTACAAGGATTTTGTCACAATGTTCAATAGTTGATGTTCTCTGTGAAATAATAAATGTTGTTCTGTCACCCTTTGAGTCAGCAAGGGCTTGACGCAAAGTTTTGTCTGTCTTATAGTCAAGTGCTGAGAAACTGTCATCAAGAATAAGTATAGGAGTATTTCTTACAATACCTCTTGCAATAGAAAGTCTTTGCTTTTGACCACCTGAAAGGTTCTTACCTTGTTCAAGGATAACTTCATCAAGGCCTTTACTTTTGTTACTGATAATTTCTTTTGACTGAGAAATCTCAATAGCCTTTTCAATGTCTTCTGCTGTAGCATTCTTAGCACCGAAAGTAATATTGTCTTTAACAGTACCACTAAACATAGTAGCCTTTTGCATTACAACAGAAATATTATCGTTTAATTCTTCATCAGAATAATTAAGAATATTCTTGTCATTAAGAATAATATCACCACTTGTAGGTTCATAGAAACCACAAAGTAAGTTCATAACACTTGTTTTACCACTGCCTGTACCACCGATAATACCAACAGTATCGCCCTTATCAACTGTAAAGCTAATGTTATTTAAGCTATATTCATTGTTCTTGTTGTAGCTTAGAGAAACATTTTCAAATGTAATATAGTGGTCACACTTTTTGTCTTTACCCTTAGGTTTCTTATATTCCTCCATAGTAAGAATAGCATCAACTCTGTTCTTACTTGCAATAGCTTTCATTTCTGTGATAATTAGGTTAGCTAGTTTAATAAGTTCAACAAGAATCTGTGACATATAGTTATAAAGGGCAACAACTGCACCCTGACTGATAACACCAACATCAACTCTGATTGCACCGATATAAATTAGGAAAATTACACCAAGGTTAATTACAACAAATGTTGCAGGGTTCATAATTGAAGAAATCCAACTTGCAACATTCTGCAACTTTACAAGGCTTTGATTTTCTTCTTCAAATTCAGCAATTTCTTTATCTTCTCTTGTAAAGGCTCTGATAACTCTTACACCTTTAACATTTTCTTTTGTTCTAAGTAAAACAGAATCCAGCTTATTCTGTACACCCTTAAATCTAGGAATAGTCAGTGACATAATCACAGCAACTATAATTGCAAGAACCGGTACTACTACTGCAAAAACCAAAGCACCCTTAACATCAACATAAAATGCCATTATTGTTGCACCAAAAACTATAAACGGTGAACGAAGTAACAGTCTTAGGAACATATTAATACCGGTTTGAATTTGGTTAACATCACTTGTCATTCTTGTAATAAGTGTTGCAGAACCAATAGAATCAAGCTGACTAAATGAAAGTGACTGTATTTTCTTAAACAATGCACTTCTTAATTTAGTTGTAGCACCTGTAGCTGACTTTGCTGCGAAAAACTGAGCAGATACAGCAGAGATAAGACCTACAACTGCAAGTAAAACTAACAGTAAACAACGGTGAAAAATATAGGCTTTGTCACCACTATTGATACCGTTATCAATAATATCAGCTACCACAAGTGGAACTAAAAGTTCAAAGGAAGCCTCCAATAGCTTAAACAAAGGTGCTAAAATCGACTGCACCTTATAATCCTTTAAATAAGACAAACTTTTCATAAAACACAATCCAATCTATTCATTATTACGGAAAACAAGCCACCAAATTACTTGGTGGCTATATTCAGCTTAAAGTGAATTTATAGTGTTTTCAATTCTTTCCTTAACATTATCTTTACCAATAATCTGGCAAATAGTACATAGGTCAGGAGTATTTCTCTGTCCTGTAATAGCAACACGAATTGCCTCGGAAACCTGAGCAACATTACCCTTGAAACTTTCAGGTGACTTCTTGTATGCTTTCATATCAGTAGTAAAGCCAAGTTCTTCTGAAAGTGTCTTTACCTTATTGAACCATGTTGAGTTGTCATCATTTTCATCATAAGATTCAAGATACTTTGCTAAGATAGCCTTTACAGTTTCATTATCAAAGTCATAATCGTTATTTGGAACAAACTTATCTTTAAAGAAGTATGATAGGCTTTCCATAATCTGTTTTGCATAGGCAAAGTCTTTTCTTCTTCTCTTCTGGTTAAGACCCATACAAAGAGTTAGAACCTTTTCCATATATTCTTTGTCACCAAAGTACATATCGTAATTTTCAGCATCATATTCCTTAGTCCATTGCTCTAGGAAAGAATAAACTTCTTCAAGTGACATTTTTGCAAATTCTTTCTTACAAATATCGTGGAACTTCTGTAAATCAAACAATGCACCACTCTGTGACATTTTCTTTACTGAGAATGGGAATTCATTAATATCCTTATCAGGGTTTTTGTCATGCCATTCTTCAAAGTTACTGTTAAGTAGTGTTAGTAGATAAATCTTAACAGTATATGGGTGGTAACCGTCTTGACGGTAGAAGTCTAGAGAAAGTTCAGGGTCTTTTCTCTTAGATAGCTTTCTCTTCTTACCTGTTTCTTCATCAATCTTCATTAGGTGAGCAGTATGAGCATACTTAAACTGTCTAAATCCTAATACTTGATTTAGCTGGAAGTGAGTTGGTACTGAACTTAGCCATTCATTACCACGAATTACAAGTGTTGTACCCATTAATGTATCGTCAACTACATGAGCAAAGTGGTATGTTGGAACACCGTCACTCTTTAGAATAACAATATCATGAGTATTTTCAGGGAATGAGATTTTGCCCATAATCTTATCTTCAATTGTAATTTCTTTATCTTCACTGCCTGGGGACTTTAGTCTTAGAACCCAAGGCTTTCCTGCCTTTAGGTTTTCTTCAATTTCTTCAAGTGTAAGTGAACGACACTTTGCCCACTTACCATAATAACCCGGAGTAGCATTTTCTGCCTGTTGAGCCTCTCTAAGTTGTGCATTATCTTCTTCAGTACAGAAACAAGGATAAGCTAAGCCTTTCTTAATAAGCTCTTTAGCAAATACATGGTAGTACTCTACTCTCTGACGCTGATAATAAGGACCATAGTTATTGTTACCCTTATCTTCTTGACCTGCACCCTCATCAAATTCAATGCCAAAATACTTCATAACATTGATAATAATATCAACTGCACCATCAACTTTACGCTTTAGGTCAGTATCTTCAATTCTTAAATAAAACACACCATCTGATAGGTGAGCAATTCTTTCATCTGCTACTGCAGAATATAGGTTACCAAGGTGAATAAAACCTGTTGGTGACGGTGCTATACGAGTAACCTGAGCACCTTCCTTTAAATTTCTCTTAGGGAATTTTGCAAAAACTTCTTCCCTAGTCATTTTACTATCAGGTAGTAAAAGTTCAGCTAACTTATTGTAATCCATATTATCACCACAAACTCTAAAATTTTTCTTTTTAAATTACTAACTAATCAAAGTAAAATTTCTACTAACCTAAGTAAAAATCATACTTACACATACTAAATTATTATAAGATTATAGTAGTATTTTGTCAAGAATTATCCCCTTGTTTATAAATAATTTGTATTACTATAAAAAGGGTTGCCATATAACACAATGACAACCCTTAAAACTTTAATATTAATTTTATTATTCTGCTGAATTTTCACTTTCTAAATACTTTTTGTAAGCCTCTTCAAGAGTAGAATGTTTTTGTTCATCAGTAGCATTACTATCCCAATCAATACCGTTAATTGAAGTTTGCATAAAGTATCCGTCAATATAAGTTTTTTCATTTGTAGATAGTTTATTAATATCCAATCTCTCAATTTTTTTATTTGATGAATCAATAATAATACAACTACCATAATATCCACCGATAGGATAGTTCACAAAAAAGCCTACACCGGACACACCCATATCAGATAATTCAACTTTATTAAAGCCAATTTTATTTATTGAAATATCTTCTGAGCCATCACGAACTGTAACATCCCACTTCTTTATAGAATTGTTTATTAATTCTATATTCTGTTTATCTGCTTGGGACAATTCAACATTTTCTGTATTATCACCATTACTTGAACAACCACAAATAGAAAATAGTATTGCTAAAATCATTGTAAGAGTTATTAATTTTTTCATTTTGGTTTCACCTCCCCACATCCACAAGTACCAACATAATTTTGATTTGTTCTCCCACACTTTGGACATATCCACTCATTTGTATTTAAAGTTTGGTTATATGTTTTATTTTGATTATTTGCTTTATTAGTTAGTGGAGTATGACACTTAAAACATCGCACATTATTTTTTCCGTTATGTTCTCCACAATTAGGGCAAATAATAAATATTGAATTTTCATTATTTTCAGTATTATTACTTGTATCTTTTCCACCAATACTTAACAAGGCAATACCTATAATAATTAATAAAATACCTACAACAATGGCAACATAAAAAGCGATTGAATAAAAATCAACTGCATTTGAATTACCACCAATAGCACCAACATCGTTAATTTGACCATTGATATAACTAGTTACACGAGATGGTTTTGCACTTTCCTCACCACGATGAGCAATATAAGCACAAATAAAACTTCCAATACCGGCAAGAATAAATAATACCCCACTACAACCACTTTTTTCTTTCATATATTGTACCTCCTATTCTACATTAGAATGTAGTCTTTACTATAATATACTACATTCTAATGTAGAGTGTCAAGAGGTTTTTTCTTTGTTATTCTCAATATAGAGGTGTTAATAATGAATAAAAGACCAAATCAAAATGAATCCGGAATTATATTTAAATTGGACAAGGTTATGAAAGAAAAAGGCTATTCAAAAAACAAACTATGTGTAAACTGCAATTTAAGATTTGAAACTGTACAAGGTTACTATAACGGTAATATTAGCAGAGTTGACCTTTATGTTCTTGCGTCCATTTGTAAAGAACTACATTGCAATGTTCAAGATATAATTGAATATGTAGGGGATTAATTGATACACACAACACATCTTTTGTCGATTGACTTTATATTGTGAAAATGTTATAGTATTCTAAAGGAAATAGGTGATATTATGAAGAAATGTGAATTTTGTGGCAAAGAAATTTCTTATTTTGATATGTACTGTCAGGATGAATGTCAAGAAAATGCCAACAAATTTTATGATTTAAGAGATAAATACGGCAAACTATTTGCATTTTTAGATGCTATATTTGTATTTTTAATTCCTATCGGAATTATGGCAGGTTCACTTTTTGGTGCTATTGGTGACAGTCTGATAGTTATTGGTTTTGGTGGTTTAGGAATTATGCTACTGCTACTTCCTTTCCCGACAGAAAGTATGATTAGAAAACATCAAATCAAAAAAGCAATACTTATGTGTAGAATTTTTGCATT
Source organism: Ruminococcoides intestinihominis (assembly GCF_040096285.1). Taxonomy (NCBI): domain Bacteria; kingdom Bacillati; phylum Bacillota; class Clostridia; order Eubacteriales; family Oscillospiraceae; genus Ruminococcoides; species Ruminococcoides intestinihominis. The sequence continues at coordinate 49,054 of NZ_JBBMEY010000015.1, forward strand.
GATACTTATTTTAATTGCAATTATAGGCATTTTTGTAATGTTCTAAAAATCAATAAAACTGAATATTTCTTATTTTTAGGTCAAAACTAATTTTGAAATCATTTATGGAGGTATATATATGATTGATAAAATAGCTTTGACCCTTTTAATTATTGGTGGTATTAACTGGGGTCTTGTGGGCATTTTTAAATTTGACCTTGTAGCTTTTTTGTGTGGTGGTCAGACCGGTGTTATCAGTAGAATTATTTACATCATTATTTGTCTATGTGCAATTTGGTGCATTACCTTGCTTTTCAAAGATACCACTAACGCAAATTCCATTACCGATAACAGTACAAAATAAATATTAATACACTAAAATGAATACTAAACTAATAAACGGCTGATACATAAGTACCGGCCGTTTTAGTTTGTTTAATATTAATTTTTAGAATTACCTTAATACTATCACTTGTCTATCTAATCTATTTCATTTTAGTGGATTTACCCCAACTATTGACATAGAGCCTATTATATTAAATTATTTACCGTTACTAATCAATTTCTCAACCTGTCCTCTAGTTAATGCAGTTTCATACCTTGGGTCTTTTGGGGATATTATTTCAAATGGTTCCAAAATATATCTAGGAGAATGCTCTTTATGAACAAAAGTCGTACCTTTTGGGTAATCATCAAAAGTTTTATTCTCCGGAATAGTTGAAATATCTATTTTCATATTTTATCCTCCCAAGAAAATTCTAAATTATACTGTTTTGAGAACAGTTCAAGACCAGCTTCATCCATTTCTTTTAGATTTTCTTTTCTTATTTCAAATGAACTTTTTTCTGCTATTTTCTTTTCTTCTTCGGTACTATCACTTGAATCAATTATATTACAAAGTTTAACTTCTTCTTTTGTAGGAAGTATCATCAGATTTTTTCACAAACCAATTTGATTAAATCTTTTGCATATTCATTTTCAGAAATATAAAAAATTCAGCTATTATCTCTGTTAGTGCTAATATGTCAGTTAACAATCTACTTCTGACCAACTTTTCAATTTTTTATCTTCTTCAAGTGATAACTTTAAATCTTCTTCTCTTTGCTCTCGAGATTTGCCAGAATCAATATAATGACCATTATAATAATGTTCAAAATTCACCTTTTCATGAATCATAAACGCTCACTCCAATAAATTTCAAATAACTTCTCAAAATCTTTCAATGTTTGTATAATTGCGCTATACTCGTTTAAATTATAAGGCGCACCTCTAAATTCGTCAACACTTTTGCTAAATGTTAAAGAACTAAATTCTGTGTTGTAAATAGATATAACCCATTTTATGGTAAAAATAAAATACGATTTAATATTTCGCTTGTTTTACTGACTTTTGATTATGAATATTAATTAATGAATGGATTTCAATTCTAACTTTTCACTCAATAACTGCATTGGACTCTTGTAATCAAGTGTTCTCATTGTTTTGTTATTACTCCATTCTAAATGTCCTTTTAATTTTGTGTTTAATTCTTCAATATTTCTGAATGTTTCCCAATCATAGAAATATCTTTGGTCGTTTCTATGACTTTTTTCTACCTTTCCGTTGTGCCAAGGTGTTCGTGGTGGTATTAATTTATGATTTATACCTAGTTTGTTTAATTCTATTTCAAAAGGACTTTTCACTTCACTGCTCTGATATTTATATGTGAACTCTCTTCCGTTATCTGTTTAAATAGTCTGTATTTTAAACGGAAATTCTTTCAATAACATTTTCAAAAATTTGGTTGAGTTTTCAGGTGTGTGTTCTTCAAACCCATATACAAATCTCATCCTTGTACATTCATCTATTGATAAAAATGCTTTCCGTCCCTTAAAGCCTTACCTCTTAAGCAATTATATGGCACTTCTTTTACATCTATCTGCACCTTTTCTCCAGGTATTAACAGTTCCGGATATCTTCTATGCTTACGGCTCTTTTTCTTGGCCTTTTTATATTTTACTAAGCCCATTCTTTTAGCTGCATATATCATTCCTGAGTAGCTTCTTGTATATCCTTTTCTCTTTAAATCACTGTATACTCCATCCAATCCATATCTTTCATAGCACTTTTTGAAAGAATTTCTAATTTGTCTTTCTTCTCTTTTTGTGTGCCTGTTAGGATGA
>NZ_JBBMEY010000016.1:0-44351 GCF_040096285.1 Ruminococcoides intestinihominis
AGCCATGATGATATTTTAAACAAGTTTAAAATATCAACCACTCCTTTCGTCACCATTCGGTGACACTTCCCTCAGCGGGGAAGCAAAATAATTTGTACAAATATAAAATTAGTACGCAATTTTTAAATAGTACAGACTTTATAAATTAATACAATTTATAGTAAAAACAAAGGCTCCCTCAGACGAGGGAGCTGTCATTCGTGAATTGCAGAGCAATTCACCTTTTAAAGAATGACTGAAGGAGGGAAAAACTATAAATTAGATGAATTAATCGGTTATTATCTAATTTATCTACATTACATAATCAACCCCACAAACCCTAATTTATCAAACTAATCTTTACCCACAGACAAAATTGAAAAGCCCAAATTTATCAACTTAATCTTAACGCACAGACAAAATTGAAAATACAAATATCAATACCAATGAATATAACACCTATAAAAATGTAAAAATAATGATATGTATATGCAATATTTACTATATGAAAATAAACAAATGTGCAGTAATATATATAAAAGAATTTTAAATTAGATAACTGATTTGTTATTTGTTTTCTTTTTAGTGTGATAACATTGACAACTAAATAGACATTTGTTAACATAGTGATGTAAAATTGTTTACTATGTAAAAGGAAGAGTGGCTTATGATGGACGAAAAATTTTTACATGATACCGGTGTAGAGGTTATGCATGTTGTAAAAACAACCCTAAAGGCTTACCGTACATTCAGCAAACTTGCTGTAGAAGGGGAAAAGGTAAGCGTTTGTGGTTTACAGGTTTTAACAACACTAAGATACTATCCGGAGTTAAACACAGTTAGTGACCTTGCAGATAGCCTAGAGTTTAGCAAAGGCCTAATTTCAAGAGAAGTAGAAACTTTGAGAAAAGGTAACTATGTAACTACCTCAGTTGATGAAAAGGATAGAAGAGTTCTAAGAATTTTCATTAATAAAGAAGTTGCAGAACCGGTTATTCTTAAGCAAAAGAAAAAGTTATTTAATCTAATTCATCAGGTTACAGATGGTATTGCTGATGAAGATATTAAAAAGTATAGAGAATTAAATAAGATTTTCCTTGAAAAGGTAACTGAAGTTGATTTTGATAAAGAAGTTGATACTTCTAACTTCGATTTACAGAAGTTTATTTAAAATTAATAATTTTTTCAAACAAAAAAGGAGTGACCGTTTTGGCCACTCCTTAATTTTTTTGTTTTAGTTAACAGTAGGTGTTGTATTATCGGTTACAACATTTTGATTATTTGCTACTGTTGTACTTGTTGTATTGTTTGAGTTGTTACTTTGATTTGTACTGAACTCAGTTTGGTTACTGTTTGTATTACTGTTGTTTCTCTTTTGAGAATAGTTTGTTGTAGGGTAGAAACAAGAATATGTTTCGCCATTTTTCATAGTTGTGTTTCTGTAGTAAGCAAGTTCAGAAACAGTAACTAGCTGATAACCCTTTTTATCAAGATACTTAACAATGTTTGCAACTGCCTTTGGTGTTGAGTCTTGAATATCATGCATTAGAACAATGTCTCCATCAAGGTTTTGACCTTTCTTAAATACACTCTTAATTGCATTAAATGTAGCCTGACTGCTCTTTGTACTCCAGTCTAGAGTATCAATTGACCATAGAATAATAGGGCTAATATTTTCAGTTTCATATACATTAGAAGTAATACCACCCGGACAACGGAAAACAGTAGGATATTCACCGATTACTTTCTTAATAGCATCATTTGTTTTGTTCATTTCAGCTCTTTGCTTTTTCTCGCTGATGTTACTTGCATATTGGTGATCCCAAGAGTGATTACCGATTTCATGACCGGCATTAAATTCTTGCTGAACAATATCTTCTTCACCCTCAATTCTAGAACCAACAAGGAAGAATGTTGCTCTACCGTTTACACTCTTTAGTGATTTTAGAATTTGCTCTGTATTACTTGCATCAGGACCATCATCAAATGTAAGTGCTACCATAGGTTTTGTTCTGTCTAGGTTCTTACGGATTTTAGCCTTTTGTTCTGTAACAATAATTTTGCAGGTAGCAGAAAGGTTGTTGTATAAAGTACAGGTAACATTAGCCTCACCTTCTCTAAGTGCCTTTACAAGACCTTTATTATCAACAGAAACAATGTGGTCATTGTCTGTAGTGAATGTGTAGCTTGAAGTACCCTCATTTTTATTAAATTCCGGAACAATATTGATTGTACCACCAACACCCATTGTTGTGTTAGCTAAGTTTAGCTTAAAGCTGGTAGGTTCATTAAATATTTGTAGCTTAACTTTCTTTTCAATACCATTGTAGCTTGTGATTGTAATAGTTGCATTACCTTTTGATATTGCTTTGATTGTACCGGTCTTATCAATAGTAGCGACATTTTTATTATCTATATTATATGTATAGAAGTCACTAGGTGTATTTTCGCTGTCATCCGGTTTAAAAGTGTAGCTTTCACCATTAGCCATAACTACCTTTTTAGGTGCAGAGATTTTCTTAGGTGCTGATACAACGGTAATGTCAGCATAATTAGTAAGGTTATTATCTGTTGTTACTTTAATAGAACAATCACCTTTCTTAAGTGCCATAACCTTGTTGCCGGTAACTTTAACTATGCTACTGTCAGTAGAGGATAATTTATAGGTGTTTTTTGCATCCTTAGGAGAAAGGACAACATCAAGAGAAGATTCTTGACCAACACCCAAGGTGATTTCTTTTGTCTTAAAACTAACGGACTGAGCATTTGTAGTTATATTCAGTAAACTTTTTGTTTCCTCAACAATGTCAACACCATAAAGTGTAAGACCGGCACAGACAACTGAAATAATAGCTAATATTACGAGTATAGTTGTGATAATAATTGATTTCGCTTTCATATATAATACTTCCTAAATCGTTTTTCTCTATGATACCACATAATTAGACAAAAATAAACATTTAACACATATTTTTTTAAATTATATTTGTTCTGTAGGAATATATGCTATTATAATTTTGTTAAAGAATTATCGCATGTATATTTACAATATGTTCATAATTAAAATTACATAAAATTTGTGCAAAATTTCTAAATGTATTAAATGGTAAATTTTGTTTGTACATTTTGTGATAAATTGAAAATTTTTATTGTGCAACTTTACTCTTGATTTGATGATTTTGTGAATTTTTGCATAAATCGTGGCAATTTTGACTATGAAAAAGGTAGAAACTCGGACATATTGTTGAAGAAACAACTAAATTGTAGTATAATAATAGAGGTTCCGATAAATGTTCCGATAGTTTATGTACGGTTTGTGAACTATCTATTAAAAGGTGAAATAGGGTGGTGCAATGATGGATAACAAGGATGAGTTAACCTTTGAACTTCAAAAGGCTCTTGCTGAAAAAGAAATAATGGACAAAGTCAATGTGCGTGTTCGTAGAAAGACCAGTCTGGTGTTGTTATTCATTTCATTTATGAGTTTAGTCTTAGTAACATTTGCTTGGTTTACTATTAGTACCCTTGCTAATGTTGAAAAGCTGGATATGACTATTGGTACTGCACCGGACCTTAGAATCAGTACAGAGAATCACGGTAGCAACTTTAAACAATATGTAAAGACTGTTACAGGTGCTATGATTGATAAGGAACTAACCGATAGATTTAATACAACAATGAAAGACCAAGTTCTTGATCCTGTTACTTCTTCAAACGGTAGAGCATTTAAAAGCAGAAGTGGCAGAGAAATGGAAAGAAACAAAAACACTTTCCTAGAATTTGACCTTTACTTAATCTCAACTAAGGATTTAACAGTTCATATTACTAATGATGCTGACAATGAAAACAGAATCAAAGGTACTCAGGTTTCTACTAAAGAAACAGGTGATAAGGCTGATATTGTTAAGGCAGTTCGCTTTAGCTTTACTAATGAAGATGGCAGAACTATTATATATGAACCAAACAAAGGCTCAGCAGTTGCCGGTCAAACAACATTTGATTTATCAAGACCAATGACTTACGGTGATGCAAACAAAGTTTGTGACCTTAAGAAGCTAACTCCACAGAAAGTTACAGTTAGAGTTTGGTTTGAGGGTGAAGACCCAGAATGTGTTAACAAAATTCAAGAATCAACTATGGAAGCTATCCTAACATTTGGTGGAGAAGCTGACGCAAGTTAATTCATAAAAATTTACTAAGATAGGGAGGAGATAAAAGTTGTTTAAGAAAAAGAAAAATGAAAATGTGGACTTTACTCCAAGTGACCTTAGTAAATTAACCAAAAAAGGTGCTAGAGAAACCGGAAAAGAAAGTTCATATGGTGAGTTTAGACAAGCAAGAGATGCAGAGGTTCTGGACAAAACCAGAAGAAGAAAAAGACTTTTGTTTTGGTTAAGTCTACTTTTAATTGCTTTTCTACTTTGCTTGTGGTTATTAATGTTTTGGTGGACAAGAGCCGGTGACCTGGTTATTGATGTTGACCGTCTAGCTGACCAAAAAGGTATTATCCTTTCAGAAACTTCAGATTTTAAACATCCCGAAACGGTTTTATCAGGTAAAGGCGTTGATAATGTAACCAACATTACTTATGCTTGGCTAACTGATAATATGACACTTAATGGTGATATTTCTTATTTAGATAAGTATGTGTCAAGTAAGGACAAGTCAATTGACGGTGGCAGTCATAACGGTGACAGTAACAACAATAAAAAGAAAATTGCCGGTACTAATAACGCCGGTGAAAATTACTTGGCTTATACATTCTATTGTAAGAATGCCGGTAATCAGTCCTTAACTTATGATGCAACTCTTATTAATAAGGGCGCTGCTAAGAGTATGGATGAAGCAGTTAGAGTTATTGTTTTCAAAAACGGTGAACCTACTGTTTATGCTCACAAAAAGCATAAAAGTAATGAACCGGAAGACGATAGTAAGTTTATTCCAAAGTCACTTAATTTTAAGGCTTGGATAAATGATAAAGAAATTATGACAACAAAAAGTGAAAACTTTAAGCCAAACCAAGTTGATAAATATACAGTCCTAATGTGGGTTGAGGGCAATGACCCTGAATGTATCAACGAAATCCTTGGTGGTCATATGAAAATGTCTATGACATTCTCAGTTGAGGATGATAAAGAGACATAAAAAGTCCATAATGTTCTATTAACCTTAAATGCTGACAAGAGGGATGGGTAGAACGTGGAATATAAGTAATTAAACCCCGGTGGTGTTTAAGGGGTAATAAATTTTAGGAGGAAATCTCTATGAAAACACATCTATTAACAAAGAAGAGAGCTCTTATCTCTTCAGTAGCAATGCTTCTAGTAGCAATCATTGCTCTAGGTACAGCAACATTCGCATGGTTCACAAGTTCAACAGAAGCATATGCAGACGGTGTATATGTAAGAACAACTAAGGTATCTAACCTAGTTCTAAACAGTAAGCTTGACGCTAGCTGGAGAACACATGTTGAATACAATGTTGGTGAAGCTGGTGCTAGAAAGAAATTAACACCTGTCTCAACAGTAAACGGTAATGACTGGTACTTTGCAAATGCAAAAGAAGGTACTTCTTTCGCAGCTGATACAGCTACAAGGGTAGATACACAGCTTGCTGAAAACAAAAACTTCAATGACTATTATTTTGCTGACCAGATTAACATTAAGAATGCCGGTAAGGCAGATTGTAAAGATGTAAAAATTACTATCGATGGTGATCTAGGTGATTATGGTAGAATTGCTGTTGTTCCTGTAACAGATAAGGGTTTAACAACTATTGCTCCTCTTGAAGAAGGTAAGACAGCATGGAAAGACTATATTATCGATAAAGATGGTGTAGGATATAAGGCTGCAACAGGTACAACACTAAGAACACTTAATGATGAAGATGGTACATACACAGATACGGATGTTGAAGCTGTAACTCCATCCACAAGTAAAACAATTAAAGTTGGTACAATAGCTCCAGACGAAGTAAAATACTTTAATGTATATGTATGGTTTGAAGGTCAGGATGAACAGTGTACAAATGCTAACTCTGGTCAGTTTATTCCTGGTTTAACACTTACAGTTGAAGGTACTGCTGTTGACGATAACGGTGCAGGAAACTAATTTATAATTTTATTAAAGTAAAATTACATAATTAATTAAGAAATGAAATGGAGACCCAGGTAAATGAAAGTTTTTAAGAAAGTGATAAACATAGTAATTGATGTGCTTGTAGTATTAATACTACTTGTATCCGCTCTAATTTTAACATTATCTTTAGCTTCTCAAGATACTGGGTCTCCTAATTTACTTGGATACACACTAAATGCTATCCAAACAGGTTCAATGGAACCTGAGTTTTATGCCGGCGACTTGCTAATAGGTAAGTCAATGGATGTTGGCGAAACTTACAACAAAGGCGACATTGTCTTTTTTGAAAGTTCCTACAAGGGGGAAGATGGTATTGAATACAAAATGGTAAAATGCCATCGTATTATAAAGATTAAGGATGAGGACGGAGTTAAGTATTACCTAACAAGAGGTGATAACAACGCAGCGTCTGATGCAAAGACAGACGGTTGGATTACTGACGGTAAGATTGTGGGTATTTATCAGACAAGTGATTACCAGGGTAAGAAGCTTAGTGGCTTTGGTTCTGTAATTGACTATTTACAGAGCTTCTGGGGATTCTTCTTCGTAATCGTTCTACCAATGATATTATTCTTTATCTATGAGCTGGTTCGTGTTATCCGTAATGTGATGGCTTATACTAAGGAAAAAGCTATTGCCGCTGCTCAAGAGGCTGCCGAAAACGCAGAGCTTAGTGAAGAGCAAAAGCAAAAAGCAATAGAAGAATATTTAGCAAGTCAAAAGGCAAAGGAAGAATCTTCTAAAGAAGAAAACTCCAATGACCAAGAATAAAATTAAAAACTTGCTAAGAGGTGAAAGTCCACTGTTGCAGAGAATTTTCACTACAATTTAGTTGGCAGTACACTAATGAAAATACTGCATATGAGGGCTAAACCGGAAAGAATTATATGGTTAAGCAAATATGTAAACATAAGCGATAAATCTTTCTAACGGGTCAGCAACGCCGGAAAGATTTGTTGTTTGTTTATGATTGAGGCGATTAGTCATAGGACTAAGGGTAAAACTTTTTTAAGAACAGAAAGAGGAGTAGATTCCTTATGGATACAGTATTCAAATTTTTATATGAATTTCTGGGACAATTCTTTACTTCACTTTGGAGTATTGTAACAGGAATTTTCAAGGGCATTGTTGGTATGTTTGATTTTCCAGCGTACGGAAAGATTATTAGCGATTACACATCAGAACTTGGAGGATTAGAGTGGGTAATTGCCATATTTGCAATGATTTTACTTGCAGCTGTCCTTGTATTTTTAGTAATGCTTATTGTTCTATCCTTAAAAAAGTTTTTCCGTTATAAGAAAAAGGTTAAGGATACAGGGGACTTAGTAGCAGAAGTTAATCACCTAACTAAAGAGGTTATGAGACTAAACCTTGAGAAAGATAAGATTCTATCAATGAAGGTTTCTCAGATTGGTCTTAACCCTAACGAAATTTCTGAACTTACAGGGGAAGAAATTGAAGCTCTTAATAATGGTGAAGAAGAAACAACTCAGCGTTTCTACAAGCTATGTCATATTGATGAAGTTTGGGCAGACTATCAGCCTCCAATTTACAACAATACAATTACACTTGAACAGTTCTGTGACCAGTTCCGTAACTTTGCTTGTTCAAGACTTGGTCTTTATTATGATACTAAGTTGATTAGATATTTTGTTGCTTCATTCGGTAGTAACAGACTTATCATCCTACAAGGTATCTCCGGTACAGGTAAAACTTCCCTTGCTCGTGCATTTGGTAAGTTTGTATGTAACGACTCAATCATCACACCTGTACAGCCATCTTGGAGAGATAGAACTGAGCTATTCGGTTACTTCAATGAATTTACTAAGAGATTTAACGAAACAGAACTATTGCGTGCAATGTACGAAGCAAGTTATAACGATAATGTTTATGTTATTGTACTTGATGAAATGAATATCGCTAGAGTTGAATATTACTTTGCTGAAATGCTATCAATTCTAGAAATGCCGGATTGTGATGAATGGGTAATCTCAATGGTTCCAAATGTATGGCCTGATGACCCTAAACACTTTGACCAAGGTAACTTTAAGATACCACCAAATATGTGGTATATCGGTACTGCTAATAACGATGACTCTACTTTTGCTATTGCCGATAAGGTTTACGACAGAGCAATGCCTATTGATATTGATAGTAAGGGTACTCCATTTGATGCACCGGATACTCCACCAGTACAGATTAACTATCATTATTTGGAGAGCCTATTTGACAATGCTAAGAAGCAATATCCTGTTAGCCAAGTACTAATTGATAAACTAAACAAGCTTGATGATTATGTTATTGAACATTTCCGTATTGCTTTTGGTAACAGAATTATGCGTCAGGTAATGTCCTTTACACCATGTTATGTTGCTTGTGGTGGTAAGGAAATTGACGGCCTTGACTATGTCCTAGCAAGAAAAATCTTTAGAAAGTTTGAATCTCTAAACCTATCATATATTAGAGACGAAATTGATGGTCTGGTTGCTTATATGGATCACCTATATGGTAGAGAAAATATGGGCGAAAGTAAGGCTTATCTACATAGACTTCAAAAGCTAGTATAAAAACAATATCACCTCTTCCTTATGGGAGAGGTGGACTTATTAATTTAAGATTATTTTATTGAGAATGAGGTGTGTCCTATGGGCAAAAAATATAATAAATTGTATCGTGCATATTATGAATTGCGTGAAACCCTAAAGGATGACTACACCTTTAATTATTATATTGACGGTATGGATAGAGCTGATAACGGTGAGGATGTTCACAGTGGTGAAATCTTCTCTCGTTATATTGATATGGACTGGGTTGAAGCAATTGAATATGCCTTGCCTTATATCCAAAATGCAGTTGGTGAAATGCGTAGAACAATTATTTCCGAAGAAGAAGTAGTTAATGTTGCAAAAATCAAGAAGGTAGGTCCAGAAACTGTTAAACATTTAGCATCCCATGCTAATTATATTTCAAAAATTGATGAACGTGGTGATGTTATTCCTAACAATCTACTGAATGTTAGAAAAGAGGATACATATAACATTTATGAAAACAGAATGTTGTTTACACTTCTTACCAACATTTCAAGATTTATTTCGGAAAGATTTAGAAAGTTAAGAGAAACTCCGGAAGACTCACTTTATGAAACACATATCCACAGAGATGTTGACTATCATGGTCAGAGGATAAAGTTTAACTTTGACTTTAGAGATGAAAACCATGAAGTTGAAAAAGTAGATAATAATGAAGATGTTGAAAATTTAAGTGACTTTGACAGAGTAGTTAGAATCAGACAAATTACACAGGGTATTTTAAATTCACAACTTATGAAAGAGTTAGTTGGTTGCGAAGTGGTTCATTCACCACTAACAATGACTAACCTTTTGAAGAAAAACCCTAACTTTAAAGAGGCTGTTCAACTTTGGACATTCCTAGAAAAATACAAAAAACCCGGCTTTGTTGTTGAGAAAAATGCCTTTAACGGTGAAATGAGTAAGGATATTAAGCGTGATATTTACGGACTTATGAGCCTTAATCGTTTCGTTATGGAAATTGAACAAAGTCCGGCTTTGAAGGAAGCTCTACATGAAAAGTATTTAGAAGAAAAAGCTGAAGAAGAGGCTCTTGCTGACCAAGGTACAAAGTCTAGAATAGCTTTTGAGAAAAAGCTGAAAGAAGTTCGTCAGGAAGAAATGAACATTAGGCTTCAGGAAATTCGTGAAAGAGAAACTGAAATTCATAAATTAAAGGCAACAATTGAACAGTTAAATATGACTCTTGAGCTAAGAGAACAACAAATTGTTGAATTAACCAATAAGTTAAACTTAGCTTATGAACAGATTGAAGACCTAAAGAAACAGATTATGGTTCTTGAAGAAGAAATTGAAAAACTCAAGGCTGAAATCGAAAGATTATTAGGTATCATTGAAGAACAGAAAAAGAAAATTGCCGAACTGGAAGATAAGGTAGAAAAGTTAACTGCTGAACTTGAAAAGGCGAAAGCAGAAATCACAAGACTACTTGAACTTGAAAAACAGTTAAGAGCAGAGATTGATTCTTTAAATAAAGAAATCGTAAAGTTAAACGGTATTATTGCTAAGTTGAAGGAAGATATTGCTGAAAGAGATAGAATTATTGCTAACCAAAAAGCAGAAATTTCTTCTTTAAATAATAAGGTTGCAAACCTTAACAACACTATTGAAACCGAAAGAAAAGAACATAGTGCTGAAATTAGCCGTTTGAACTTAGAACATAAAAATGAAGTTGATACTTTGGTTGCAAATCATAATAATGAAATTGCTTCTATCAACACAAAGCATAGTGAAGAAATTTCTACTATCAATAGTAACCACCAAAATGAAGTTGCTGAAATTAATAGAAAGCATAGTGAAAATGTTAACTCTATTAATGCAGAGCATAAAGCAGAAGTAGAAGAAATTAATTCTAAAAATGCTGAAAATATCAACAAGTTAAATGCTAACTTTGACAAGAAAATGGCTAATGAAAAAGCTAATTTTCAAAATGAAATGTCAAAGCAACAGGCGTCTTTCCAAAAGGAAAAGGATAGCTTAAATCAGACTAATGAAAAAGAAAGAAAGATTTATGAAGCTAAACTTGTTGTACTAAAAGATGAACAAGAAAAAGAAATTAGCAAGATTAACACTAATCATTCTAAAGAAATAGAAAAGTTACACAGAAGTGCTGCTGATTCCTTAGCAAAGGAAAGAAAGATTCATCAGTCAGAAATTGCTAAGGTTAAAAAGCAGAAAGATAAGGCTTATTCTGAAGAAGAAAAGAAGTTTAATCAAAAGCTAAAAGAAGTTGAAAAAAGACTGGAAAAAGAGTATAATAAGAAAGTTAAAGAAATCAAAGAGCAAGAGGCTAAAAAGGTTAAAGCCATTAAGCTAAAAGCTAAGAAGAAAATGTTTACTGCTGAGGAACTAGAGAATATTAAATAACCTAAAAGTAGTGAGGGTAATATGAGTAAAGACCAGGAACTTGTAAAAGTAAAAAGGGATACCAAATCCCTAGTTATAAAAAACTTAATAGTTATGGCTGTGCTTATTATTATCGCACTAACCGGTGTTATCTCTTGGTTTACAAACAAGACCGAGGCAACTGCTGATGGTATCAATGTTATCTGCGAAGCACCTAAAGGTCTAAAAATTGCAGTTGTGCAACATGGTGAACCTGCTCCTGATGTTAATGATGAAACTCAATGGTCAGAAGGGGAAATTACTTTAACTAAAGAGGATTATCCTTTCTTGAAAGAACAGTCAATTATCGAAATTACAAGTGACGGTACGGATTTCTATAAACCAAAGCTTACTCAAGAAAATGGTAAGGCTAAGCCTGATACAAGTAGTGAGTGGGATGTTGCTGATAAGGATTCTTATTTATCAATTGATGTTTATATGAAAACGGGTGAAGATCATATGGTTTATTTGAATTCAGGAACAGAGATTTCTCCAATCTCTACCACATTAACAGGTGAACAATCCGGTAATAAAAGTGACGACGGTGATTTTTCAAAGGACTGTATTGTTGGAGCAGTAAGACTTTCTACTGTAAACAGTGCTGATTCAAAATTGAAAAATTTATGGATACCGGCTCCTCAAATTCACTATGACAGTGATAAAAAGGAAGTTACTTTAGGTAATACTTCCGGCGATACGTTTAAACATAAGTATTGGAAGGTAACAAAAAATTCAGATGGCAAAACGGGTAAACCTACTGGAACAGCACCGGTAGAATATAAAGATGTTATTACAAACACAAATAATGATTTTAAATTAGGTAAAAATTATGATTTTGCCATGTTAACAAAAAAACAACCTAGTGATAAATATGCTTCAGGTATGACAACAGTAAATATTTGGGTTGACGGTGAAGATGATGAAGCAAGATTTGCTATGGTTGGTGGAAAGTTTAAGGCAACAATTAAGTTATCCTTGTAATAAGGCACTAAATTGAAAGGAAGTGATATGAGTGAAAAAAGAAAAGTATGTTTCAAAACATTGTGGTAATGTTTCACATAGTTTTAAGGGTATTTCTTATTCATATATATCACTCTTTTTAGTTGTTATGGTGCTTGTTGGTACAACAGTATCTTGGTTTACAATTAAGGATAATGCAAATATTAATTCAAATATTATGAATTTTAATTCAGGTACAGGGCTTCGTGTTAATGATGGTGAAGATATTACAAATCATATTAAAGTTGATAACTTTAAAATTGATGAGGCATCAAGTGTTGATGGCAGAAATTTATTTTTTCCCAATAATAACGTAGATGGTGATAGTAATTTAACCTACTCATTGCAATATAGAGATGCTACTGTTGGTGACAAGAACCAAAGGTTTTTGTACAAAGATTTTACTGTTAGTGCAGACTCAAAGGAAACTAATGTTTATGTAAAGAGTTACACAATTAAAGTCGGTAACGAAACATTTAATGGTTCAACACAGATTTTGTTTGAAGATAAAAATAACCCTTTGAAACCAACCGGTATTGTTACTCACGATGCTTGTCCCATTAGGATTGCATTCATTACTGACAGTCAGGATAAACCAACAGTTTTTGATCCAACTGCCCTTGTTGACAGATATGCAAAGACTTATCCGGCAATTAGTTCGACTGCTTTGGATACTGGTTTGGTTATAAATACAGAAAATTCAACTTCCATTTCATTCTCTGATTACTACTACGCAGTAGGTAAGCCAATATTTACACTAGAGGGCACGACCCCAAAGAAGGTGACTATGGTTGCGTGGCTTGAGGGCACAGGTGATAATTGTGATAAATATGCAGGTAAAGATCTTTCTATCGATATAGAACTTGAAAGTAATTTTAAAGATATGGAATGGATTACTTTTGTAGATGATACTGTAGGTGATAATGATCCTTCAGTAACACATTGGATTAATAAAGACAAAGACTGTATTGTAACTATGACTTATAAAGACATTACTACAACAGGTTCACCTTATCGTACAGTTATTATGCAAGAAAACGATAAAGATGCAAAAGGAAATCCAACATGGGTTGCTCCAATTCCTGAAAAAGTTGTAACAGATATAACCTTTAATAGATACAGTCTTAACGATGAAATGATTTATAACGCATGGTATACCCGAAAAGATGTTGAAACAATGTGGGCAAAAAAGCTAAATACTGACAGAAAAAAAGCTCCACTTCAAGAGTCCAGAGAAATAAATGGTACAAGAAAAACTGTTTATACAGCTCTTGGTGGTAATGGTTATAGTACAACTGAGGATATATCAGAGAGATTATCACCTTGTTTGGGTTATTGGGATTACGAAAATATTTCCAGTGGTGGTTCTTCTTCCGGTGGTGGTTCCGGTTCAGGTGGCAGTGGCTCCGGTGGTGGAATTGTTGAAGATCCAAATGCTAAGATTAAGATAGGTATTGACTTTAACATAACTGCTAATAATAAGAATTGGATAAAAAGTAATATTAATGATAATGGTTACACAATGTATGCTAAGTTTATCGATGGAACATTGGTTCCTATGGAATTGGACAACGATGTTTGTAAGATTAATAATTATGAGATGAAAGTCAATTCGATTTTAACCAATTTTGTGCTAAAGAGCAAATCAGATACAAAGACAATTAGAATAGATCAAAATGTTATATTTAATAGAAGTATGAATATTGCAATGGAAATTTCAAATGATGATGTTGCTCATAGAACAAATTAATGAATTATTAAGATAAGGAGATGTCACAAATGAATAAGAAAAGGCCATTACATGGCAAAAAAACTGAGAAAAGTGATAATTTCCTTGGACGTGTTTCAATTAAGACAATTGTACTATCAGTTGTAGCACTTATCCAAATGATGCTTTTAATTACCGGTACAACATTTTCTTGGGTAGAAACAATTTCTTCTTTGGCACTTACCGGTGGCGGTAAAATTGACAATCCTGTTATGACAGTTGCGAATATCGGTTCCGGCAGTGGTTATAACGAAACCCTTGATTTAGACGGCTATTTCAAAAAAGCCGGTAATGTTCATTTAGCTACATGTTCCAGTGCTGACGGTCAGAACTTTTATTTTCCTATTGTTGGTGATAACAATAATTATCGTCAATCAACTGTAAATGACCGTAATGTAAACTACATTGGTTATAATCTTAAAGTAGTAAATAAAGAAAAAAATAAAAGTAAAGATTTTAAGTTTGGTAAAATACCATCAATCAAAATCGGTAATGAGGCAGTAACAGACAACAGAGTGCGAATTGCTATTACAGTTGATGGTGTTACTAAGATATTCTCTAATAAAGATGCTACTGAAAATGTTGTAGCAGCTACTAACGGTACGCCTTCAGAAACTACGGTTAACGCTTTTGATAAATATACTAATTCAGATGAAAAAGTGACTTTACCGGTATTTTCTATACCTGCAAATTCTAGTAAAGAAGTAAAAATTTCTCTTTGGCTTCAAGATTCTAACGGTGGCAATAACGGAGATGTAGCAGTAAATGACTTTACACTGGTTGTCAGCAAGAAGCGTGTAGAAGTGAAATATGGCACTGACTCAAATGAAACAATGGGTAATATTTCTATTGGTAGCAAAAATCAGAAAGTTTGTTACGGAGAAGAGGGTACTACGGTTCCTCTAAATGCTACTGCAAACCCGGGTTACAAGTTTATGGGTTGGTACAAAGATATTGATTGTACAATTAAAGCTCCTGTAACAGACGGTGAATTTAAAATAGGTAGTGACAGCAATATAACTTTATATGCGTTATTTAAGAAAACTTATACCGTTAATGTTATTGCCGTAACTGATAATGTTCAAGGTGGCACAGGCGGTACAGTTAAAATTAATTCCGGTACTGCATCTGACAGTGCAATTAAAAGTGATGTAACTGTTGGAGAAACGGTAAAACTTACTGCGACACCTAATGAAGGTTATGATTTTGTGGGTTGGTTTGACAGTGCTACCGGAGGTACTCAGATTACCGGTGAAAACCCTGCTAATGTTGAGATTGACAGTGTTAATCCTACTGATAGAACTTTCTATGCCAGATTTGAAATCAAGAAATATACAGTTACTGCAAGTGCAGTTTCTGAAGATGACGATAAAAACAAACAAGGAAACAAAATCACCTATGGTAATGAACATAAGGCACAAGTTCAAGTTATTGTAAATCATGGTGGTTCTGTAACATTTACGGCTGTCCCTGTTGATGGCTCCGGTTATGTATTTGACGGTTGGTATAGTGACAAGGATTGTTCAGCAGGTAATAAACTTTCAAGTGAGAAAAGTTATACAGTTAACTCTGTAAAATCTCATATGAGTATTTATGCAAAGTTTGTTTTGAAACGATACACGATTGATGTTTACGCATATTGTTATAATGATAAAACAACAGATTTGAGTGAACAGGTTAATTATGGTAAAATTAAATCAGATAATGAAACACTAGAAACTCATACTACACGAATTGTAAAGTATGGAACATCATTCTCATTTACAGCTGTAGGAAATGAAAACTGCGAATTTGAGGGTTGGTATAATAAAGCTGATGATACTTTAATTGATAGTGAAAATGTTACATATAGTGTTGATTCATTTAAAGGTGACCCTCAAACAAGCGAAAACAAAAAGAGTTTTTATGCTAAGTTTAAGATAAAAACAAAGACAATCAATGTTCATCTGGTAAAGAATGATACAACAGATACTTCAACAGTAAATATTAACCGTACACTTACTACTGATGTGATTAACTATGGCGAAACAGCAACAATTTCTGCTGAACCTGGTGCAAACAGTGAGTTCAAGGGTTGGTTTACTGATGAGGCTTGTACTGAGAGAGTCGGAGAAAATTATCTTGACAAGAATTTGTCTATTACAGTAAATAAAGATACACCTACTGATTATTATGCTAAGTTTGAGAAGAAAACTACGGTGACAGTTTACTTCAAGAATGTTCCGGGTTGGACACCACCTTATGCTTATGTGTGGTATGACAAAACCCATAATGATTCAATTGAAATGACTAAGGTTAGCGACAACTATTACAAAGTCGATATTGATGTAAAATATACCAAAATTATTTTTAAAAACAAAGATAATTGGATAGGTCAAACTAAGGACTCTCCTATTCCAAAAATCGGTGATGAAAATAATTGTTTTATTTACGATACATCCCATACACAGTACAATGGTTATTGGACAAAGTATGTAGAGTAAACTCCTGCAGAAAAATATACTATTTACCTAACCAATAATAAATATTGGAACGAAGTATACTGCTATGCGTGGAATGGTACTATCAAAAATGGCGATTTTCCAGGTGTAAAAATGACTGATACGAATTATAAAAATAATCTAGGTCAGGCAGTTTATAAGGTTGAAATTGACTCAACTTATACAGGTTTAGTATTTAGTAACGGTAAAAAAGAGCAGGGTGCAGAGCAGACAGTAGAAATTAGTGATTTTAAAGATGGTACTGCTTATTATTTAAAGGATGACAAAGATACTAATCAACATTACAATGTTGATACATGGACTTATACTCCGAGTAATTAAGAAATAGCGAGGTGAAACTATGAGAAAAACAAGAATAATTGCAATTTTGTGCTTATCATTAATATTATGCTTTTTGTGTGTTTCAACAAACACCTTCTCATGGTTTACCCGACCTAAAGAAGGAAAAGGTAATTCTTTTAGTTGGAGTAAGAATTCTTATAATCAAACTTCTAGTAAAAATTTTGAGGTTAAAACTTACGAAATGACTAGTGAAGAGGGAGTTTATGATACAACTTCTATTTCTGAAATAAATGGTAAAACTATACCTGCCGGTAAAAGATTGTGCTATAAAACAGAGATAAAGAATACCGGTGAACTAAAAGCTCAAACAGTTTCACTTTATCTTTCCGGTGTTGATTCTAATGACTACGCTAGTACATATGTAGGCGTTAATAATCCTATGAAAACCCATAAGCATTTACAATCTAATACCGGTAACAAGGTTATCAATGATATAAACAAGAAAAATGTTTATGTTGGATTTAATACTTCAAATAATTTTAATCCTGCTGATTTTTCAGTTCACTATTGGGGTGATGGTGTTACTCCAGGTAATTCAGTTGTGGCTTCTGAGTATCCGCATGGCACAATAGATGCATTTAATTCCGAATACTTTCTTTATCATGCTGAGATTCCATATGATGCAACTTGTGTAAAACCTAGATTGAAAGATAGCGAAAATTACTACGGTGCTGATAATACTAATGTAGATACTAAAAACCTAATTGGTATTTTTAAAGGTGGATTCGGTACTAACGCTGACTATGCTTCTACAGGCAAGGGTGCAGGTATTAAGCAGTTTTATTCTTTGGCAACAGTTAGTGTTGGTAAGACTATTGACCTTTCTGCTATTGCTCAAGGAACAAGTATTAATTACAAAGTAGAAGATAGTAAAATAGCAACAGTTGATAGTAATGGTGTAGTTACCGGTAAGTCTGTTGGTCAAACAAAATTGACATTAACTGCTACCGGTGCTCATGGAGACACTCAAACTGCTAATTGTAGACTGGTTGTTACAGATGAAACAAAAAAATTAATCAGTGTTCCGGTAGTTACTAATATGGTAACATATCCTTATAATGAAAAGAGTAAAGAAAATTTAGTGACTGTATATTGGTATATTAAAAATGAAGGTTCTTCTGATATTACTGTTAGTGTTGACAAAATCAATTTGACACTATAATCTTATAGTATAAATATTATTTGGTGATAGTGTGAAGAAAGCAGTAAAAGAAAAATCAAAAAAGTATAAAACATTTGTCACAGTAAAGAACACCATCGGCTGGTTCTTAGTTGTATTACTGGGAATTGCGATGGTTATTATTGTGGTAACAAGAATAAATGGAGAAACTCCAACAGTATTTGGCTATACTATTTTTAGGGTAACAACCGGTAGTATGGAACCGGAATTGCATGTTGGAGATATTATCCTTGATAAATCGGTAGAAGAAAGTGAAATCAAAGTAGGGGACATAATTTCCTATGATGGCAGTGGTTCACTTGACGGTATGGTTATCACCCATAAGGTTATTAAAGCTCCTTATAAGGATGATAATGGCAACACAATGTTGCAAACTCAAGGTGTTGCTAACGATACACCTGACCATCCAATAAAGATAAGCCAAGTTAAAGCAAAATTTGTGGCAAAAATACCACTTGTCAATTCTTTGTATAACTTGTTCTTGTCACCATGGGGTCTGGTAATATTCTTGCTACTGATTATACTAATCTTCCTTGATGAACTTATTAATTTCATAAGAGTTCTTACAGGTAATGCAAAACCTAAGGCTGATATTAATGATATTATTAAGCGACTTCAAGAGGAAGAAAGATTAGAAAAAGAAAAGAAAAAGTCATCAGAGATTGATGACCCTAAAATGAAAAAGATTGATGATGTTTATAATCATATAGTTAAAGATGATTCGGATAAAAAATAAGAAAAGGCTGTTGCAATGAGGCAACAGCCTTTTGCTATGCCTATAAATCCTCAGATTTAAGCTGTATCAATTGATAAAGTGTTAATATAGTAAATGTATGAATACTTAGTTAAAATCAAAATAGCAAAAAATAAGGATACCAATGATGGTATCCTTATCTGAATATTAGTGCTAAATGTGATGATTAAAAATCGTTTTCCAACTTTTTAATCTCATTTAATAATTCCTTCTCAGGCAAATGCTTATCTATTAGTTTTTCTAATTTAGTTTTTCTAATTGAAATACTTTTCTATGATTTTTCATTTGATTTGCTACAAATACAGTTGTATCTTTTGAATAGTGTTCTATACAGTAGATAACTATATGACAAAACTGACTTAACTTACTTACTATAAATTAATTCATTTTCTTTACTTCTTCAAAAGTATCTACAATGTCCTGACTAGGCTTTTTAGTTAGTAGGCTAACAACAATAATTACGATTAAACCGGCTAAGAAAGCAGGTAGTAGTTCATAAATGTTTAGGAATGAAAGTTCAGGGTTAGATGCACCGATAGGAGCGATTAGGTACTTCCATACAAATACCATAGCACCACCTACAAACATACCGGTGAATGCACCGTACTTATTAGCTCTTTTCCAGAACAAAGCACATAGTACAACAGGACCAAATGCTGCACCAAAACCGGCCCAAGCAAATGATACAATTTGGAATACTGATGAGTTAGGGTCCCAAGCTAGGATAACTGCTACAACTGAGATTACAAGAAGTGTAACTCTGGCAATAATCATAGCTGATTTTTTTGATGTTTTAACCTTAAATAATCCACCAACAATGTTTTCTGAAACACCGGAAGATGCAGCCAGTAGCTGACTGTCAGCAGTACTCATTGTTGATGCCAAGATACCGGCCAAGATAACACCGGCTAATAAAGCAAATACAATACCATTCTTAGAAAGTAGATTTGCAATGCTTATTATGATAGTTTCGCTATCTGCTAAGTGTTCAAGAGTACCGTTATTTGTCATAGCAAGACCAACAAAACCGATAAATACTGCAATTGCAAGTGAAATAACAACCCATACAGTTGCAACTCTTCTTGATAGCTTTAACTGCTTACTGTCACCAATAGCCATAAATCTTAGTAAAATATGTGGCATACCAAAGTAACCAAGACCCCAAGCCAGTAGGGAGAATATTGAAAGTAAACTAAATGGTGTTGATGTTTTTGTGGCTGCATCAAAGCTTTCTGTTAAGCTAAAGTAACCCGGAAGTGACTGAGCATTTGCAATAACATTTTCAAAACCACCGGCAGAATAAGTACCAAAGCCAAGAATAACAATTAATGCAACTGTCATAATGATACTTTGCATAAAGTCTGTTGTTGATGCTGCAAGGAAACCACCAATAGTTGTGTAGCCTACAATAACAAGTGCAGAGAGTACCATTGCCAAATGGTATTCAAGACCAAATACTGTACTGAATAGCTTACCACAAGCAGCAAAACCGGATGCAGTATATGGAACAAAGAATACAATGATTACTACTGCTGAAATTGCCATAATAACCTTATTCTTTTCACCAAATCTTTTTGAGAAAAACTCCGGAATAGTAATAGCGTCAATCTTTTGGCTATAGTTACGAAGTCTTTTAGAAACAATTAGCCAGTTAAAATATGTACCGATAGCAAGGCCTAAAGCTGTCCACACAGCTTCACTGGCACCACTTAGGTATGCAACACCTGGAAGTCCCATAAGTAGCCAAGAACTCATATCAGAGGCCTCAGCACTCATTGCAGTTACAAGTGGACCCAGTTTTCTGCCACCTAAATAAAAGTCATCTACAGAATTGTTTTGTCTAGCACATACAACACCGATTATTAGCACAAGGAAAAGATATGCTACAATGGATATTAATATGCATATGTTGGATGTTGTCATAATACCCCTCCATAATAAAAAGTCTTTATCATTTTACCACATTAAAGTGCAGTAGTCAAATAAAAAGGAGTATTTTGGCTTATAATGTAAGTTCCATTACATAGTCATCCATAATATAACCTTTGCCAATGTCAGTTTGTTCACTTCTTATTGTTTTGTAGCCACAATGGTTATACACATCAATTGTGTGCTTATTGTATTTATTTACAGTTAAGTAAACTGATTTCTTCTTTAGCTCTTTTGCTCTTGCGATAACAAAGTTCATCATTTTACTTGCATAGCCTTTACCTCTGTTTTCAAGTGTTAGGTAAAGTTTGCTTAAAAATAACTTTTCTTCTTCCGGATGAACAACAATGAAACCTATGTTTTCATTATTCATTTGCACAAAATAAAATTCATAGCCACTATTAATTTGCTTATCCATAGCGTCTTTACTAAAGAACATTTCAACCATATAGTCAATTTGTTCTTTCTCAAGAATACAAGGAAAGTACTCATGCCATACTTTGTCTGCAAGAAGATAAAAAGAATGAATTTCATCATTATTTTTAACTAATTTGTAAGCTAGTTCCTTATTCATAATAAAACCTCTTTATGTGTGATAATACAATTATACAACTAAAATTATTAATGTAAAATGAAAAAACGCACTAGCAAATGCTAATGCGTTCTATGGTGGGCCAACAGGGATTCGAACCCCGGACCAACCGGTTATGAGCCGGTGGCTCTGACCAACTGAGCTATTGGCCCCAACAGTATTTTTAATTATATCAGTGGTTCTCTAATTTGTCAATAATTAATTGTTTATTTTTTGTGCATTTTTCTGTAAAATTAAGGGCTTTTTCGCAAGAAATTTTACTTTTAAAGGTATGTGAAATTTTTTTAAAATGTGATATAATATATACGTAAGAAATATATGAGTAATAAATCGAATTATTAAGAAGCTCAGACTGAACAGTGTTATTTGAATGGAGAATGAAAGATGTATCAAGAGGGTGACAAGGTAATCAACAGCAATGGTGTTGCCTGTGTAATTGACAGAATTGAAAGAATGAAGATGCCTCATAGCAAGATTAGAAAAAATTACTATGTTATGCACGATATTCAGAAAAGTGATAATGTTTATTACATACCACAAGAAAATGAAGAGAATATGCGTTCGCCAATGACTAAAGCAGAGGCAGAGGGGTTGATTGACAATATTCCTCAAGTCGATCCTATTGATGTTAAATTTGATAGGTTTAGAGATGAAGCATATAGAAAATGTATGAAAGAGGCTACTCCGGAAGTACTGGTTGCTATGCTAAAGTACTTTGTCGCCAGAAAGAAAAAGCGTCAGAGAGTAGGGAAGAGCCTTTCTGCTATTGATGAAAAGTATATGAGAATTTCATCAAGAAATCTATTTTCGGAACTTTCTTGTTCAATGGATATTTCTGTTGAGGAAGCTGAAAACCTTGTGTATGGTAATTTCTCATAATTACTCAATCTAATATTAAATTAGGACTATCGTTTGATAGTCCTTTTATTTTGCATAATTTGCATAAAATTATTATATTTGGCTGAAAAGATAACCGAATAAAAATAGATATATAGATATAAAAAATAAGAACCATTCAAACGAACAGTTCTTATTGGTGGGAGATGGTGGATTCGAACCACCGAAGGCGTTGCCAGCAGATTTACAGTCTGTCCCCTTTGGCCACTCGGGAAATCTCCCATATTATAAAGCCTACTATATTAAGTAGGCTTGTTTTTGGAGCTGGTGGACGGACTTGAACCCCCGACCTGCTGATTACAAATCAGCTGCTCTACCAACTGAGCTACACCAGCTTATGTAGTTTTCTCAGTAATTTGAGTTCCAAATTACTGACGCTCCATTACTATACCACAATAATAATCTGTTGTCAAGAAAAAATTGAAAATATTTTGATTTTTGTTTGTTTATGAGAGAAGTTTGTTCAATTATGTCTGTGGGTAAAGATTAATCAGTTCTGCAAATTAGTTTTCAATTTTGTTTTTGCGTATATAGATAGGTTATTCAATAAATTGAAAAAAGTTTCTTATGGATTAGCACAATTAAAATTAAAAAACTAATTTGTCACAATAAACATAGGGAGAGAGTGATAAATTACGATAATAATAAAGATAAAGAAAATAAAAAATGCAAAAAAATAAGAACCATTCAAACGAACGGTTCTTATTTGGTGGGAGATGGTGGATTCGAACCACCGAAGGCGTTGCCAGCAGATTTACAGTCTGTCCCCTTTGGCCACTCGGGAAATCTCCCATATATAAAGCCTACTGTATTTAGTAGGCTTGTTTTGGAGCTGGTGGACGGACTTGAACCCCCGACCTGCTGATTACAAATCAGCTGCTCTACCAACTGAGCTACACCAGCTTATGTAGTGTTTTGTGTTAGTGAACTTTCCGTATCTCTAACGCTCCCTTACTATACCATATGGAAAAATTTTTGTCAACAATTTTTTTGAATTTTTTTAAATCTTTTTTAATTCTTTTTAAAGAAAAGTATTTTTTATTGGCTTTTAGTTACACTATAGTGAGGTGAAAAGTGTGAATATAACTGGGCTACAGGTGGCTAATTGTCGAAGAAAATTATTATTATTATTTTTTTTAAATATATCCGATTATCTCTGCACAATTACAATAATTCAGTACAATGGATTTAAAGAAATAAATCCTATAATGATTTATCTGCTGGAGAAACCTATGTTTTGCTTTATGATAAAGTGTGTTTTGCCTTTATTATTGGTGGGTTATATTTTTTATGCCATTAAGAATGCATCGGATAATCTGATTTTTATAGTAAATATTGTAATGTTTGTTGTGGTAGTGTTTTACTTGCTGATTAACATTATGCACATAATTAATTTTATAGTTTTGTTCAATATGTACTAAAAGTGTTTTAGAAAATTTGCAAAACATAATCATAATTCTTTTAAAGCACGAAACAACCTTATACTATGATATAATGATTTCATAAAAATCCACCTGTAGCGTACTTGGATAACGCATCAGATTCCGATTCTGGGGATAGCAGGTTCGAGTCCTGTCAGGTGGACCATTAAAAATAAGGAGGTTGGTGTTATGATAAAGAAAATTAGCACTCTTGCTATTTGCGATTTTGTTTTGGCTCTAATCATATATGCCAGAGTAAACCTTAAGAATGCACTTCTTTCTGAAATAACCACATATACAAGCAGAGAAACTGCTAATCAAGTTTTAACTAACAGTAATTTTGTAGTAGTCATAACACTGGCCCTTGTAGGTGCAGTAATAAGTGTTATGGTTTTATCAAGTACAAAAAACATTCCACAGCTTTTGATGGATATACTTTTCATTGGTGTTGTTGGTGTGGTACTTGCTTTGTGGTGGAAAGTCCTTGCAGTTACCGGTTGGGGATATTTCTGTAGTTATCAAGAACTAATGACCTATGTAGGCTCATTTATGGTTGGTGCTTGTATATTAAAACTTATTACATATATTTTCCGTAAAAGGATTTGATTGTATGGGGATTATAAGCAATATAAAAAATAAATATAAAGTAAATAAAAATATTTTGTGGGCAATTAATGGCATACTGACTGCTATTACAACGGTTTATAGTGGATACATAATTTATTCTTGTTTTCCAATTGTAAAGGGAAGCATTGCTCTAATTACAGTAGCAACACTATGCATTATTTTTAATTTTCTTTCTTTTTGTCTGAATAGAAAGTATCTTAATACGCCCATTTCAATTTGCTCACTGATTATTATGGCATTATTAACTGCTATATTAGTTATTAACCCTAATTATAATTGGTATATGTGGGTTGAAGTTGCGCTAAATGTTGTTACTGCATTGCTGACTATTATATATCAGTTTGTTGGTGTAAAGATTGGTTGGAAAGAAAATAAGCTGGTGAAAATCGCTAAGGTTAAACTTGACTTTGATTTTAAGCCGGAGGACTTGATTGAAGAATATAAAGTAGCGCTGAATGCTATTGATAAGAAGTATCATTTTGGTGCTAAAGATAGAGAAAAGTTTGAAAAAGAAAAAGAAGAACTTTTGCAGGATACTCACCAAATTTTGAAAGAATTTATCAGTAATGATGAGGTCACTTTGCTTGATAAACTGGAAACACTTTATAAAGCAAAGGCAATTTTGATTATTTCTGAGGACAACTATCTTCTCTGGAAAAATCAGCTTATTAACAACTCAACAGAGATTGAAAGAGTTAAGAAAGAAACAGAAAACCTATACAAAGTAGGTAGTATCAGTGAAGAAGAATACAACCATTGTATGAAACTTCTTGAAGATGAATTTTAAATTAACACTTCAATTTGTTATATATACACAAACGATAATGTATATTGTTTGTGTATTTCCATTTTTTTACTGTTGAAAGAAAAATGAGAAAAATGATATAATAGTAACATATGAGATTAGGAAGTGTTTACAATTAACGATAAGCTGTTGAATTGTTTCGGTATAATTACAAAGTCAGAGATTGATTTGTTTCTTGACTGCATAAGTGATTTGATTGAAAGTGAAGTAGTACAGAAAATGTGTAACTTTACTCAGCATGGAGATACAACAACCTTTGACCATTGTTTGATGGTTTCTTTCAAAAGTTTTCAGTTTTGTAGAAAATTCAATCTTGATTATCGTGCTGCTGCAAGAGGAGGACTTCTTCATGATTTGTTCCTTTATGATTGGCACGATAAGGATTTAGAAATAAACCTTCATGGCTTTTATCATCCGGGAATAGCACTTAG
Source organism: Ruminococcoides intestinihominis (assembly GCF_040096285.1). Classification (NCBI taxonomy): domain Bacteria; kingdom Bacillati; phylum Bacillota; class Clostridia; order Eubacteriales; family Oscillospiraceae; genus Ruminococcoides; species Ruminococcoides intestinihominis. The sequence continues at coordinate 25,336 of NZ_JBBMEY010000016.1, forward strand.
AAATGCTGAAAAAGCCTTTGTTTTGGATGATAAAGAAAAGGAAATTATTAAGAAACATATGTGGCCACTTACAGTTGTGCCACCAAAATGTAGGGAAGCGTATGTCATCTGTTATTTTGACAAGACATGTACCTTAAAAGAAGTTTTCAAAGAATGGGGAGTGTCCTTGCGTAAACTGATGACAAAGGGTTTAGTTAAGAAGTAGGTGGAGAAAAGTGAACTTAGTGCAATATTTTTTAGCGTTTATGTTATATAGCATTATTGGCTGGGCCTATGAAACTGCACTATATACAGTTCAGGAAGGAAGATATATCTCTTCCGGATTTCTAAAAGGTCCTTACTGTCCGATTTATGGTGGTGGGGCAGTAGCAATGGTATTTTGCTTTTATGGTAGAACAGATAATTCTTGGGTGATTTTCTTTGGAGGTATGGCTATTGCTACAATTATTGAATATTTAGTAGCAGTTATACTGGAAAATTGTTTCCATAAAAAATGGTGGGACTATAGCAATATTAGATTTAACTTTCAAGGAAGGATTTGCCTTTTAGGTGCATTGTGTTTTGGTACACTTTGTATGCTTTTATGTAAAGCAGTACATCCTGCTTTTATGAAAATGATTTCTATTATTCCGGAAGATTATCAGTTTTGGTCAGCTATTGTTTTGGCTGTTATCTTTGTATGCGATTATATTTATACAATAGCTATGTTACATAAAACAAAGAAAACTCAGTCAAAAAACAGAGAGGAATACGAAAATGAACTTCCTCAGCTAAATACTCAGGAGTTGTTTTCTAATTTAGGTAACAAGATTAATAGCAAAATTAAGATTAAAGATAGAATTCACTTTGGTGGTATCAGCTATATTATAGAAAAACTAAAATTAAAACCTTTCTATATAGAAAAGGTTGAACCACTATATGCTCCTATTAAGGAGAAGTTTAAAGAATTTAAAGAAAAATAATAATTAACTAAAATGCGAAGATTTTTAGTCTTTGCATTTTTTTCGGTAAGGAGATAAGATGGGATTTTTCGACTATATTACAAAAATTGATTTTAGTATTCTGTACTATATTCAAGAACATTTAAGATGTTCTTTCCTTGATTTCTTAATGCCACTGTTTGGATTTATTCAAGAGGGTGGTATGGTGTGGATTGTAATTTCAATCATACTAATTTGTTTTAAGAAAACAAGATATTGTGGTTTTGCAATTTTACTTGCAATGGGCATAGACACTTTAATAACAGAATTTACACTAAAGAATATTATTTGTAGGGTTCGCCCTTGTAATATAGATTTCTCTATAAAAATGCTTGTTTCAAGACCTGATTCTTATGGCTTTCCATCAAACCATTCAGCAAGTGCTTTTGCAGCAGCAACTGCTTTGCTTGTTACTTTAAAGAAAAAGAGATGGGCTATTTTGGGATATATCCTTGCAACAGCTATTGCCTTATCTAGATTATATGTTTTTGTACATTTCCCATCAGATGTACTTGTTGGTGCTATTGTAGGTTCTTTAATTGCATTGTTGGTATGCTTCTTAATGAAGAAAACAGGTTTTAAAGAATTTTTGATACATAAAAATATTATTGAGAGGTAAAAATTGTAATGGAAAGATTAACAATTAAGAAGTTGTACAATTTAGACGAAACTATTGCAAAAGATTTGTTTGATGGTCTTACATATCCTTGGGAGGCTTTGCCTTTAATTGGTGACTTTATTATTAAGCTAGGTAACACACTTGATCCTGATATTTACGAAAAGAAAGGTGACAACATTTGGATTGCTAAGTCAGCTAAAGTTTTTGACTCAGCATACCTAAATGGTCCACTTATTATTGATGAAGATGCCGAAGTTAGACAGTGTGCATTTATCAGAGGTAATGCTATTGTAGGTAAGGGTGCTACTGTTGGCAACTCTACAGAACTTAAGAATGCTATTCTGTTTAATGGTGTTCAAGTTCCTCACTTTAACTATATTGGTGACAGTATTCTAGGTCATATGTCACATACAGGTGCAGGTTCAATTACATCGAACCTAAAGAGTGACAAAACTCTTGTAACTGTTTTATTAGACGGTAAAAAGGTTGAAACAGGTGTTAAAAAGTTTGGTGCTATGCTAGGAGACCATGTAGAGGTTGGCTGTAATTCAGTTCTGAACCCAGGTACTGTTATCGGTAAAAATACTAATGTATATCCACTTTCATTCGTTAGAGGCTATGTAGCAGAAAACTCAATCTATAAAAGATTAGGCGAGATAGCTGAAAAGTATTAATAAATATAGGACAGGTAGAACAAAGCCCCACATATTATTATGTGGGGCTTTACCTATATATAGTATAGTTAAAATTCAATTCCTTTTCTTGCAGATATACCTCTGTCATAAGGATGAGCAACTTTTCTCATTTCAGTACAGTAGTCAGCAAGTTTAAGTATCTTTTCACTTGGGTTGTGACCGGTTAAAACAATTTCGATATTCTTAGGAGCATTGGCTAAGAAGTCAAAAAGATCACTTTCAGAAAGCATATTGTTTTCAATTGCGATAAATATTTCATCAAAGATAACCATATTGTATTTGCCTACTAATGCTTCCTTAGCACAATACTCAAATGTATTTCTGCAATGTTGACGACATTGCAATTTTTCTTCATCAGTCATATCTCTGACAAACTTAACATGGTCAGGACAAGGAGTAAGGGTAATGTTAGGTATAAGCTCCATTGAGCGTCTTTCACCGGAATCATTGCCTTTTAAGAATTGAGAGAATAGCACCTTCCTGTCGCTACCGGCAGCTCTCATAGCAATACCAACAGCACAGGTGGTTTTACCTTTGCCATATCCATAGTAAATGTGTAGCATATAGCACATTCCTTTCTATATATAATAGTATAAGTTATTTTCTAATATAATAATATATCCCATTGAAAAAATAATCAAGTGTGTTATAATACAAAGAAGGAGTGATTTTATGAATTATCAGAAGAAAAGAAAAAGACAGATGATTATAATTCGTATAGTTGCCATTGTATGTGCAGTGCTTATTTTGGGTTCAGTTTTTGCTGCTGCTTACTTTAGTTAATGAATTTTTTGTAAAATTATTCTTTAAAAGCAGCAAAAATGCCGATTTATAGGGCTTTTAGGGGTGAAAATTCTTTATGTGCAATAAAAATATAATCTTTGTGCATAATACACAAAAACATCTTTAAAATATTTATAAACTTCTAATGATATAATTGTGTAAAAACCTTGAAAAAGCCCATTAAATCTAGTATAATAAGCCTTGCGTGACTGCGATAGATATGCGAAGAAGCGGGAGGTTGCGACAGTTAGTCGGTTTTTCCGTGGAGTATGTCCGATTTTAAACCGGGCGATTAAGTTAAGATTGAGCAAATATTACCCAATAGGGTAACACTATGCTCTTAATGCGCTTTGAACTGCCCGAATGAATAAAATTCATCCGGTTTTTTTAATGCAAGGGTGTGAAACACCCGGATGTGTTATCAGTTAAAAGCACGCCCGCCAACTCAAAACTATTTAAGGAGGCGTTATTATGGCAGTCAAGGAAAAAATTCGTATAAGACTTAAGGGTTACGATCATCAGTTAGTTGATCAATCAGCTGAAAGAATCGTTGCAACAGCCAAGAGAACAGGTGCTAGAGTTTCAGGTCCTGTACCTCTACCAACACAGAAGCAGGTTGTTACAATTCTAAGAGCTGTTCATAAGTACAAGGACAGCCGTGAGCAGTTTGAAATGAGAACTCACAAAAGACTTATCGACATTCTAAGACCATCAAACAAAACTGTTGATGCTCTTATGAAATTAGAACTCCCTGCAGGCGTTGACATCGAAATTAAGTTATAATTTCATTTCAACCTACCGGTAGACAGGGTAAATGTTGGGAAACCAACCAATAACCTAAAAGGAGGAAAACATAATGCAGAAGGCATTAATCGGAAAGAAAGTCGGTATGACTCAGATTTTCGACGAAAAGGGACGTTTCGTTCCTGTAACTGTTGTTGAAGCTGGCCCATGTGTAGTTTCAATGAAAAAGACAGTTGAAAGTGATGGCTACGCAGCAGTTCAGATGGGCTACGGCGATATGAAGCCTCACAAAGTAAACAAGCCTATGAAGGGTCATTTTGACAAGGCTGATGTTGCTCCAAAGAAAGTTCTTAAAGAATTTAGATTTGAAGACACAGATGCTTACAACGTAGGCGACATCATCAAAGCAGATGTTTTTGAAGCTGGTAACAAAGTTGATGTTACTGGTAAGAGCAAAGGTAAAGGCTTTGCCGGCGTAATCAAGCGCTGGAATTTCCAGAGACTTAAGGAAACTCATGGTTCAGGTCCTTGTGTAAGAGACGGTGGTTCAATGGGTTGCTGTTCATCTCCTTCTCGTGTATTCAAGGGTAAGAAGATGGCCGGTCACTTAGGTGCTGAAAAAGTAACAGTTCAGAATCTTGAAATCGTTAAGATTGATGTAGAAAACAACCTCATTGCTATTAAGGGTGCTATTCCAGGCCCTAACAAAGGCTATGTTGTAATCAAAGATTCTGTAAAGGCTTAAGAAAGGGGGACTACAAATGCCAAGTATTAACGTTGTTGATATGAAGGGTTCAAACGCTAAGACAATCGAACTAAACGATTCTATTTTTGCTATCGAACCAAACGAAGCAGTAATGCATCAGATGGTAGTTCTCTATCTTGCTAATCAGCGTCAGGGTACTCAGAGTGCTTTAACTCGTTCAGAAGTATCCGGTGGTGGTAGAAAGCCATGGAGACAGAAGGGCACAGGTCGTGCTAGACAGGGTTCTACAAGATCTCCACAGTGGACACACGGTGGTATCGTATTTGCTCCAAAGCCAAGAGACTACAGCTTCAGTGTAAATAAGAAGGTAAAGAGACTTGCTATGAAGTCAGCTCTATCTTCAAAGGTTGCTGCAGATGAACTTATCGTTGTTGATAAGATCGCTTGTGACGACTACAAAACAAAAACTATGGTTGAGATGCTCAAAGCAATCGGCTCTGAAAAGAAGACACTAATCGTTCTTCCAGAAGTTGATAGCAAAGTTATCAAGTCAGCAAACAACATTCCTGGTGTTAAGACTTGTCAGTATAACGAAATCAATGTTTATGATATTCTAAATGCAGACAAGCTAGTTATCGCTGAGGGTGCAATTGCTAAGATTGAGGAGGTGTACGCATGATCGCTCATGACATCATTATTCGCCCAATCATCACTGAAAAGTCAATGATGGGTATTGCAGAAAAGAAGTACACCTTTGAAGTTGCTAAGACAGCTACAAAGATTGATATTGCTAACGCTGTTGAAGAAGCTTTCAAAGTTAAAGTTGCTAAGGTTAACACAGTTTCTGTTCGTGGCAAACTAAAGAGACAGGGCAGAACACAGGGCTATACAAAGTCTTGGAAGAAGGCTGTTGTTACTCTAACAGAAGATAGCAAGAGCATTGAATTTTTTGAAGGCATGATGTAAGCCTAATTAAGAATTCTAAAAAATTACTAATTAATAGGCAGAATGTATGGGGCTTCACCATAAACCCCGCAAAGCCATCATGAGGAGAGTGAAATCAAATGGCCATTAAGGTATATAAACCGACCACAAACGCACGCCGTAATATGTCGGTTACTGATTACTCATCTCTTTCAAAGGTAGCACCTGAAAAGAGTCTACTACAGCCAATCAAAAAGAATGCTGGTCGTAACTCTTATGGTAGAATTACTGTTCGTCACAGAGGCGGCGGTAACCGTAGAAAGTACAGAGTAATTGATTTTAAGAGACAGAAGTTTGACATTCCTGCAACAGTTAAGACATTAGAATATGATCCTAACCGTTCAGCATTTATCGCACTAATTCAGTATGAAGACGGCGAAAAGTCATACATCATTGCACCGGAAGGTCTCAAGGTTGGCGACACAGTTGTTGCCGGTCCTAGTGCAGATATTAAGCCTGGTAACGCACTACCACTAAGTGCTATTCCAACAGGTACATTCATCCACAATATTGAACTTTACCCAGGTAGAGGTGCCCAGCTAGCTAGATCAGCTGGTAATATGGCACAGCTAATGGCTAAAGAAAACGGTATGGCTCTACTTAGACTACCATCCGGCGAACTAAGAAACGTTCCTGATAACTGTATGGCTACAATCGGTGTTGTAGGTAACTCAGATCACGAAAACGTTAAGATTGGTAAGGCTGGTAGAAAGAGAAATATGGGTTGGAGACCAACAGTAAGAGGTTCTGTAATGAACCCTAATGACCACCCACACGGTGGTGGTGAAGGTAAATCACCAGTCGGTCGTCCAGGTCCATGTACTCCTTGGGGTAAACCTGCTCTTGGTTACAAGACTCGTAAGAACCACAAGGCTTCTGACAAGCTAATTGTAAGAAGAAGAAACGGTAAGTAAGACGGAAGGAGCTAATTTAATATGAGTAGAAGTACTAAAAAAGGCCCTTTTGTCCAGCCTAAGCTGCTCGAAAGAGTCATTGATATGAACGAAAAGGGAGAAAAGAGAATTCTAAAGACTTGGTCAAGAAGTTCAACAATTTTCCCTGAATTTGTAGGTCACACATTTGCAGTCCATGACGGACGTAAGCATGTTCCAGTATATGTAACTGAAGATATGGTTGGTCACAAGCTTGGTGAGTTTGCTCCAACTAGAACATTCAGAGGTCATGCTGGTAGTAAGACATCTAAATAAGCGGAAGGAGTAAGCAAGATGGAAGCAAAAGCATATGCAAAATATGTTCGAATTTCACCTCGTAAGGTTTCAGTTGTACTAAACCTTATCCGTGGTAAGGACGTAAAACTTGCAAAGGCTATTCTCGAGCATACCCCAAAGGCCGCTTGTGAGCCACTACTTAAGTTGCTCAAGTCAGCAGTTGCTAATGCTGAGAATAACCACAGCATGGACACATCTGCACTATATGTTGCAGAATGTTCAGTATCCCAGGGCCCAATTCTTAAGAGAATTAGAGCAAGAGCTCAGGGTAGAGCATTTAGAATTGATAAGAAAACATCTCATATCACTCTAGTGCTAAAAGAGAAAGAATAAAGGAGGTTTGTAGCAATGGGACAGAAAGTTAATCCACACGGTATTCGTGTAGGCGTAATTAAAGACTGGGACTCAAGATGGTTTGCCAGCAAGAAAGATTTCGGCGATACACTTGTTGAAGACTACAACCTTCGTAAGGTATTAAAGAAACAGCTTTATACAGCAGGCATCTCTAAGATTGAAATCGAAAGAGATGGTAAAAAAGTAAGACTTCACATTCACTGTGCTAAGCCTGGTATGATTATCGGTAAAGGCGGTAGTGAAATTGAGAAGCTAAAGGCTCAGTGTGAAAAGTTCTTAAACAAGCCTGTTAACATCAACATTGTTGAAGTTAAGCATCCTGATACAGATGCTCAGCTTGTTGCAGAAAACATTGCACTTCAGCTAGAAAAGAGAATTTCATTCCGTCGTGCTATGAAACAGGCAATCGGCAGATCAATGAAGTTCGGCGCTAAGGGTATCAAGACAATGTGTTCCGGTAGACTTGGCGGTGCAGAAATTGCAAGAAGTGAACAGTATCATGAAGGTACTATTCCTCTACAGACACTTCGTGCTGATATCGACTACGGTTTTGCAGAAGCAAACACAACATACGGTAAGATCGGTGTTAAGGTTTGGATCTACAAGGGTGAAGTAATCGGTAATGTACAGAAGCGTCCAGCTCGTAAAGAAGGAGGCAAGAAGTAATGTTATTACCTAAGAGAGTAAAGTACAGAAGAGTACACAGAGGTCGTCTTACAGGTAAAGCTTACCGTGGTAATAAGGTTACTTACGGTGAATTCGGCCTTCAGGCTTTAGAGCCATCATGGATTACATCAAACCAAATCGAAGCAGCCCGTGTAGCTATGACTCGTTACTGCAAGCGTTTCGGTAAAGTTTGGATTAAGATTTTCCCAGATAAGCCGGTTACAGCAAGACCTGCTGAAACTCGAATGGGTAAAGGTAAAGGTAACCCAGAATATTGGGTAGCTGTTGTTAAGCCAGGCAGAGTTATGTTTGAACTTGGTGGTGTTGACGAAGCTACAGCAAGAGAAGCTATGCGTCTTGCTGCTAATAAGCTACCTATTAAGTGTAAGTTTGTTACAAAGGAGGTTGAACAGTAATGACATCAAAGGAAATTAGAGAACTTTCTACTGAAGAACAGCAGACTAAGCTAAAAGACTTGAAGGAAGAACTATTCAACCTTCGTTTTCAGCTTGCTATTAATCAGCTAGAAAACCCAACAAGAATTAAGGCAGTTAAGAAAGATATTGCTAGAATTTCAACAATTCTTCGTGAAGATGAATTAGCTGAAGCTTAAGGAGGATACAACAATGAGCGATAGAAATTACAGAAAAACTGTTGTCGGCAAGGTTGTATCTGACAAAATGGATAAAACCATTGTCGTTGCAATCGAAGACAGCGTAAAGCATAAGCTTTATAATAAGATTGTTAAGAGAACTGTTCGCTATAAAGCACATGATGAAAATAACACAGCAGGTGTAGGCGACAGAGTAAAGATCATGGAAACTCGCCCACTCTCTAAGGATAAGAGATGGAGACTAGTCGAGATCATTGAAAAAGCTAAATAAGTTAGCTTGAGAAAAAGGAGGAACACACTGTGATTCAACAGCAGACTTATCTCAAGGTAGCCGACAATACTGGCGCTAAGGAACTTATGTGCATTCGTGTTCTCGGTGGTACTAAGAGAAGATATGCCAACATTGGCGATGTTGTAGTTGCTTCTGTAAAGAAAGCAACACCAGGCGGCGTTGTAAAGAAGGGTGATGTAGTTCGTGCAGTAGTTGTACGTTCTGCTAAGGGTGTTCGTCGTGAAGACGGCACATACATCCGTTTCGATGAAAACGCAGCTGTTATTATTAAAGATGATAAGAGTCCAAGAGGCACTCGTATTTTTGGACCAGTTGCTCGTGAGCTTCGTGAAAAGGACTTCACAAAGATCCTTTCTCTAGCTCCTGAAGTACTTTAATTGGAGGTGTCAAGTTATGAATAATAAAGTTCATGTTAAAACAGGCGACACCGTTGTAATTATTAGCGGTAAAGACAAAGGCAAGCAGGGTACTGTTATGGCTGTTTCACCAAAGGAAGGCAAAGTTATCGTTGAAAAGTGCAATATGGTAACTAAGCATGTTAAGCCTAGAAGAATGGGTGAAGCAGGTGGTATCCAGAAGGCTGAAGGTGCTATGTATGCATCAAAAGTTCAGCTAGTATGCCCAAGATGCAAAAAGCAGACTAGAGTTGCTCACAAGATTAACGCTGACGGCTCTAAGGATCGTATTTGCGCTAAGTGTAAAGAAGAAATTTAAAGGAGGATTTCACAGTGGCTAGATTAAAGACTTTCTACAAAGAAGAAGTTGCACCGGCTCTTATGAAGAAATTCTCTTACAAGAGCGTAATGCAGATTCCAAAGCTAGATAAGATTGTTATCAATGTTGGTGCTGGTGAAGCTAAGGAAAACCACAAGGTTATCGACTCAATTTGTACTGACCTTCGTGCTATCACCGGCCAGCAGCCAATGATTTGTAAAGCAAGAAAATCAGTTGCTAACTTCAAACTAAGAGAAGGTATGGCAATTGGTTGTAAAGTAACACTAAGAGGCGACAGAATGTATGAATTCCTAGATCGTCTATTCAATGTTGCTCTACCAAGAGTTCGTGACTTCAGAGGTATTAACGGTAACTCATTTGATGGTCGTGGTAACTATAACATGGGTATCAAGGAACAGTTAATTTTCCCTGAAATCGAATATGATAAGATTGATAAAGTTCGTGGTATGGACATTTGTTTCGTTACTACAGCTCAGACAGATGAAGAGGGCCGTGAGCTACTAAGCTTAATGGGCGCTCCATTCACAAAGTAAGGAGGAATAGTTGTGGCTAAGACAGCAATGAAAATCAAACAGCAGAAAGAGCCTAAGTACTCTACAAGAAAGTACTCTCGCTGCAAAATCTGCGGCAGACCACATGCTTACCTCCGTAAGTACGGTATTTGCCGTATCTGCTTCCGTGAACTCGCTTATAAGGGTGAGATTCCAGGCGTTAAGAAATCAAGCTGGTAAGGAGGTAAAGTTATGCAGATTACTGATACAATTGCAGACTTACTTACAAGAATTCGTAATGCAAGTTCTGCTAAACACGATACAGTTGACATTCCAGCATCAAACATGAAGAAGGCTATTTGCCAGATTCTTGTTGATGAAGGTTATGTTAAAGAATTTACTACAATGGAAGATGGTAAGCAGGGCGTAATTAAGGTAACACTTAAGTACACTGAAGATAAGACTCCTGTAATCACAGGTCTTAGAAGAGTTTCAAAGCCAGGCTTACGTATTTACAGCAATGCAGAAAACCTACCAAAGGTTATGAAGGGCCTTGGTATCGCTATCATCTCAACTTCTAAGGGTATCATGACAGACCGTCAGGCTCGTAAAGAAAATATCGGTGGCGAAGTTCTTGCATTTGTTTGGTAAGGAGGTGCCGAGATGTCTCGAATTGGAAGAAAACCTATAAATATTCCCGCTGGCGTTACTGTTTCAGTAAACGAAGGCGTTGTAACTGTTAAGGGTCCTAAGGGTGAATTAACTCAGAAGGTACACCCAAATATGACAGTTGAAATCAATGGTGATGTTGTTGAAGTTAAGCGTCCTAATGACGACAAGCTAAACAGAAGCCTACATGGTCTTACTCGTTCTTTAATCCACAATATGGTTATCGGCGTTACAGAAGGCTACAAGAAGGAACTAGAAGTTAACGGTGTTGGTTACAGAGTTCAGAAGCAGGGTAACAAAGTTGTTATGAACCTAGGTTTCTCTCATCAGGTAATTGTTGAAGAAACAGACGACATTAAGATGGAAGTTCCAGATCCTAATAATATCATTGTTCTTGGCTGCGATAAGCAGAAGGTTGGTCAGTTCGCTGCTGAAGTTAGAGAAAAGCGTCCACCAGAACCATACAAGGGTAAGGGTATTAAGTATAAGGATGAAGTTATCCGTCGTAAGGAAGGTAAAGCCGGTAAAGGCAAGTAATTAAGGAGTGAATGACAAATGGTAAAAAGACCTGATACAAAAAAAGCCCGTCTAAATCGCCATAAGAGAGTTCGTGGTAAGATTAGCGGTACTGCAGAATGTCCACGCCTTTGTGTATTCCGTTCTACTAACAACATTTATGCTCAGTTAATTGACGATGTTGCTGGTGTTACACTTGCTGCTGCTTCTACTCTTGATAAGAGCATTAGTGGCAATGGCGGAAACAAAGAGGCTGCAAGAGCAGTTGGTAAGTTAATTGCTGCTAAGGCAGCAGAGAAGAATATCGTTGATGTTGTATTCGACAGAGGCGGTAATATCTATCACGGCCGTGTTAAAGAATTGGCCGAAGGCGCCCGTGAGGGTGGCCTCAATTTCTAAGGAAGGGGAGGAATTACTTTGGCTAATTATGATAGAAATGACGACAGATTTACAGAAAGAGTTGTTACAATCAACCGTGTATCAAAAACTGTAAAAGGCGGTCGTATTTATAAGTTCGCAGCTCTTGTAGTTGTAGGTGATGGCGAAGGTACTGTTGGTTTCGGTATCGGTAAAGCCGGTGAAGTTCCGGACGCTATCAGAAAGGGTATTGAAGATGCTAAGAAGAACCTAATGAAGGTTTCTCTAAGAGGTACAACAATCCCTCATGAAATTATCGGTGAATTTGGTGCAGGTAGAGTTCTTATGAAACCTGCTGCTCCTGGTACCGGTGTTATCGCTGGTGGTCCTGTTCGTTCAGTTGTTGAAGCTGTAGGTATCAAGGACATCAGAACAAAGGCTCTTCGTTCAAATAACCCTTGTAATGTAGTTAGAGCTACACTAGAAGGTCTAAAGAATCTAAGAACAGCTGAAGAAGTTGCTGCTATTCGTGGCAAATCAGTTAAAGAAATTTTATAATAGGGAGGTTGCTAAGAATGAAAATTACTCTAGTAAAAAGCCTTATCGGCACTAAGAAGGATCAGATTGCAACTGCCCATGCACTTGGCCTAAAGAAGATTGGCGACACAACAGAACAGCCAGACAACCCTTCAACACAGGGCAAGATTGCTAAAATTGTTCACCTTATCAAGGTTGATGCTTAAGGGAGGTGCAAGGTAAATGAAATTACATGAACTTTCACCAGTAGATGGTTCTAAAAAGAGCGTAAAGAGAATTGGTCGTGGCCATGGTTCTGGTTGGGGCAAGACTTCCGGTAAAGGTCATAAGGGTCAGAAGGCTCGTTCAGGTGGTAGCATTCGTCCGGGTTTTGAAGGCGGTCAGATGCCACTACAGAGAAGAGTACCAAAGAGAGGTTTCAACAACATTTTCAGAAAGAAGATTGTTGCTCTTAACCTAAAGCAGCTAGAAACTAAATTTGACAACGGTGCTGTTGTTGATGTAGATGCTCTAAGAAACGCTGGCCTTGTAAAGAACTCATTTGACGGTGTCAAGATTTTAGGCAACGGCGAATTAACAAAGAGTTTAACTGTTAAGGTTGATGGTTTCTCAGCAGCTGCAAAAGAAGCTATCGAAAAGGCAGGTGGAAAGGCTGAGGTGATTTAATTGTTTAAGACAATTAGAAACGCTTGGTCTATTCCGGACTTAAGAAAGAAAATCCTTTTCACTTTATTAATAGTTCTAGTATTTAGAATTGGTTCAGTTATTCCTGTTCCATTCTTAGATATGGGTGCTCTAAATACACTAATGAAGGGTGTTGATGATAGCGGTTCAATGCTTAGCTATCTAAACACACTTTCCGGTGGTGCATTCTCAAATGCAACATTGTTTGCAATGGGTGTTACACCATATATCAACAGTTCAATCATTCTACAGCTTCTATGTGTTGCTATTCCTCCTCTTGAAAGAATGGCTAAAGACGGTGAAGTTGGTAGAAAGAAAATCGGTAAGATTACTCGTTATGTAACAGTTATTCTTGGTCTTGTACAAGGTGCAGCATACTTCTGGTACTTATATCGCAGTAATGTTACAGTATATAAGAGTGGTTTTGATCTAGTTTACTCAGCTATCATCATCATTCTTGTATTCACAGCCGGTACTGCCCTAATGATGTGGATGGGTGAACAAATCAACAACTATGGTATTGGTAATGGTATTTCAATCTTACTATTTGCCGGTATCATCGCAAGATTCCCTTACACAATCAGCAGACTAGCCGGTTTCTGGAAAACAGGTCTTGAAGGTTCAACAGAAATGCTTGTTTTCGTTCCACTATGGATTGTAATTTTCCTAGCAGTTATCTGGGTTATTACATTTATGCAGGATTCAGAAAGAAAGATTCCTATTCAGTACGCAAAGCGTGTTGTTGGTAGAAAGATGTACGGTGGTCAGTCAAGTCACCTTCCAATCAAGGTTGCACTTGGTGGTGTTCTTCCAATCATCTTTGCTTCTTCAATCCTATCAATTCCTAGTACAATTCAGATGTTCTGGCAGCCTAAGTCAGGCTTCTGGGTAAGTTTCTTCAATGCGTTTAGCACTGAAGGTTGGCTATATATGGTACTATACTTCATCTTTATTCTTGCTTTTGCTTATTTCTACACAGCTATTCAGTATAATCCTATTGAAATGGCCAATAATCTAAAGCAGAATAATGGTACAATCCCAGGTATCAGACCTGGTCAGCCAACAGTTGAGTTTATTCAAAAGATTCTTTCAAGAATTACACTAATCGGTGCTATGTTCCTAGCTCTTATCGCACTTGTTCCACTAATTTACACAGCTGCGACAGGTATGACAGGACTTTCAATGGGTGGTACATCAGTTATCATCATCGTTGGTGTTGCTCTTGAAACATCAAAACAACTTGAATCCCAAATGATGATGCGTCATTATAAGGGTTTCCTTGATTAATAAACGGAGAAAAAAATGAAGTTAATATTTTTAGGTGCTCCTGGTGCCGGTAAAGGCACACAAGCTGAAATCATCAGCAAAGAATTAAATATTCCAACAATCTCCACAGGAGATATGATAAGGGAAGCGCTGAAAAACGGTACTGAGATGGGACTTAAAGCTAAGTCTTATATGGAATCAGGTGCTTTAGTACCTGACGAAGTTGTAATCGGCATTGTAAAGGAAAGACTTTCAAAGGACGATTGCAAGAACGGCTTTATCCTAGATGGTTTCCCAAGAACTATTCCTCAGGCCGAGGCTCTGGACTCTATGGGTGTTGAAATTGACCTAGTAATTGATCTAGAAGTTAGTGACGACATTATCATTAACAGAATGTCCGGACGCCGTGTCTGTGAAAAGTGTGGTAAGACTTATCACACAATCAACAAGCCTTCAAAAATCGAAGGTGTTTGTGATGTTTGCACAGGTGCCCTTATTCAGCGTAAGGACGACCACATTGATACAGTAAAGACTCGTCTTGAAACATATCATAAGGAAACAGAACCACTTAAGGATTATTACGAAGCACAGGGTAAGCTAAAGCTTATTGACTGTCCAGACTCTATTGACGGTACTACAAAGCTAGTACTTGAAGTACTTAAGTAAGAAGGTTTTAGAATGGTAGTTATCAAATCATCACGAGAACTTCAACAGATGAAAGAGGCTTGCAGAATTTCTGCTAATGCTTTAGTAGTAGCAGGAAAAGCAGTTGAACCGGGTGTTTCAACACTTGAAATTGATACTATCGTCCGCAAGTATATCGAGAAAGAGGGGGCTACCCCTTCCTTTCTCGGATATGGTGGATTTCCTGCAAGTGCATGTATATCAGTAAATAATGTGGTTATCCATGGCATACCTAGCAAGAAACAGATCCTTAAAGAGGGTGACATTGTTAGTGTTGACGTTGGTGCTTTTATTGACGGTTTCCACGGTGACAATGCTTACACTTTTAAATGTGGCAAGGTTAGTGCTGAAGCTGAGGCACTTTTAAAGGCTACAGAGGAAAGCTTGTATGAAGGTATCAAACAAGCAAAGGCCGGTAATCGTGTTGGCGATATTGGCTCAGCTGTTCAGAAGTATGTCGAAGATCGCAGTTACTCGGTTGTACGAGATTTTGTCGGCCACGGAGTAGGTGCGAAACTACATGAAGACCCTAGTGTACCTAACTATGGTACTGCCGGAAGAGGCGTAAGACTAATTCCCGGTATGACTATTGCAATCGAACCTATGGTTTGTGCAGGTGACTATAAGGTAAAGGTTATGCCTGACGAGTGGACAACAGTAACTTGTGACGGTAGCCTTGCTGCTCATTTTGAGCATTCCATTGCCATTACTTCCGATGGTCCACAAATCCTAACAATTCCTGACTTAAAGTGAGGTAAGGATGATTAAAGAAGGATCAATCGTAAAAGCAAAGGCAGGTCGTGATAAAGACGATTTGTTCGTTGTAGTTGGTATTGATGGTAGTTATGCTTACATTGCCAACGGCAAAAGAAGAAAAGTGGAGAAACCTAAGAAAAAGAAGTTGATTCACTTACAGCATACAAATGGATGTGCAAAAACTTATAAAACTAATCCACAAATAAAAAACAGTATTAAAGAGTTCGGAGGTTTATAATGTCTAAGCAAGATGTTATAGAAGTAGAAGGTACAGTAACTGAAGCTTTACCAAATGCTCAGTTTAAGGTTGAACTACAGAACGGTCATGTTATTTTGGCTGTTATTTCAGGTAAATTAAGAATGAACTACATTCGTATTCTACCGGGTGATAAGGTTACAGTGGAGATGTCTCCATACGACCTGACAAGAGGAAGAATTACTTGGAGAACAAAGTAATTCATTAAATACAAGAATTTAAGAAAGGAATGATACTTAATGAAAGTCAGACCTTCAGTAAAGAAAATTTGCGATAAGTGCAAAATCATCAAAAGACATGGTAAAATCATGGTAATCTGTGAAAACCCAAAGCATAAACAGCGTCAGGGTTAATTAGTAAAAACTTTTAAATTTTATGGAGGTGCACAATGGCTCGTATAGCAGGTGTTGACTTACCAAGAGACAAAAGAGTTGAAATCGGTTTAACTTATATCTATGGTATTGGTAGAAAGACTGCAACAGACATTATTGCAGCAACAGGTGTTAATCCTGATACAAGAGTAAGAGACTTAACTGAAGAAGATGTTTCAAAGTTAAGAGAATATATTGATAAGCATTGTATTGTTGAAGGCGACCTTCGTCGTGACATTGCTTTTGACATTAAGAGACTTATTGAAATTGGTTGTTATCGTGGCGTTCGTCATAGAAAGGGTCTTCCAGTAAGAGGACAGCGTTCTAAGACAAATGCAAGAACTCGTAAGGGCCCACGTAAGACAATGGCAAACAAGAAGAAGTAAGGAGGATTAAGCAATGGCAGCAACTAAGAAGACTGTACGCCGTCGCCGTGATAGAAAGAATATCGAAAAAGGCGCAGCTCATATCCAGTCAACATTTAACAATACTATTGTTACTATTTCTGATACACAGGGCAACGCTGTATCTTGGGCTAGTGCTGGTGAACTAGGTTTCAGAGGTTCTAGAAAATCTACACCATTCGCAGCTCAGTCAGCAGCTGAAACAGCAGCTAAGGCTGCAATGGAACACGGTATGAAATCCGTAGAAGTTTATGTTAAAGGACCTGGTCAGGGTCGTGAAGCTGCAATCAGAGCTTTACAGTCAGCAGGTCTTGAAGTAACAATGATCAAAGATGTTACACCAATCCCACATAATGGATGCCGTCCTCCAAAGAGAAGACGTGTATAGTAGATAGAAGGAGGAATAGTTATGGCAAAGAATATGCAGCCAATCGCTAAGCGTTGTAAGAAGCTTGGTATCGAACCTTCTGTTATGGGTTACAACAAGAAGACTACTAACAGAAACTCTAACGGCAATATGAGAAGAAAGAAGAGCGAATATTGCTTACAGCTTAACGAAAAGCAGAAAGTTAAATTTATTTACGGCATTATGGAAAAGCAGTTCCGTCGTTACTACGACCAGGCTGCTAAGAAGGAAGGTAAGACTGGTACAGTCCTACTAACAACTATCGAACGCAGACTTGATAATGTTGTATTCAGACTAGGTCTTGCTTCTTCAAGAAGAGAAGCTAGACAGCTTGTAAACCACGCTCACTTTACAGTAAACGGTCAGAAGGTAAACATTCCTTCATATATGACTAAACCGGGCGATGTAATCAAGGTTAAGGATAGCAGCCGTTCAAAGGCAAGATTTAAGGAAATTGCAGAAGGCGAAACAAAGTCAATGGTTTCACCTAAGTGGTTAGAAAAAGATGCTGACCTACTTGGCGGTAAGGTTATCGCAATGCCTGAAAGAGATGATATTGACTATCAGGTAGAAGAACATCTAATCGTCGAATTGTACTCCAAGTAATCCACGCATCCGTAGGTTATTAGAAACAGGCACATATATGTGTGCATATATGTTTAGGAGGTTATTTCATGATCGAAATTGAAAAGCCAAGAATTGAAGTTGAAGACCTATCTTCTGACGGCAAATTCGGCAGATTCGTTGTTGAACCACTAGAAAGAGGTTTCGGCAACACACTAGGTAATAGTTTAAGAAGAGTTCTTCTTTCATCCCTTGAGGGTGTAGCTGTTCAGTCAATTAAGATTGACGGTGTGCTTCATGAATTTTCAACAATTCCTGGAGTTAAAGAAGATGTTACTGAGATTGTTCTTAATATGAAAAGCCTTGTTTGTAAGCTAAACGACAATGGTCCTAAGACTGTAGAAATATCTGCAACAGGTCCTTGTGAAGTTAAAGCAAGCAACATTAAGGCTGATAGCGATGTTGAGGTCCTAACTCCGGACCTTCACATTGCAACACTTGGTGAGGGTGCAACACTTAATATGGAAATCACACTAGACAGAGGCAGAGGCTATGTTCCTGGCGAAAAGAACAAGCAGCTTGCCAGTAACAATGTTATTGGTGTACTTCCAGTTGACTCTATTTACACACCAGTATTAAAAGTAAATTACACTGTTGACAACACTCGTGTTGGTCAGATTACTGACTACGACAAGTTAACCCTTGATGTTTGGACAAACGGTGTAATCAATGCACAGGAAGCAGTTTCTCTAGCTGCTAAGGTTCTAACAGAACACCTAAATCTATTTGTTGACCTATCAGATAAGGGTTCAACAACTGAGATTATGGTAGAGAAGGACGACAAGGGTAAGGAAAAGGTTCTTGAAATGACTATTGAAGAACTTGACCTATCAGTTCGTTCATTCAACTGCTTAAAGCGTGCAGGAATCAACACTGTTGAGGATCTTATTTCTAAGAGTGAAGACGATATGATGAAGGTTAGAAACCTTGGTCGTAAGTCACTTGAAGAAGTAATTCAGAAGCTTGAAAGCTTAGGTTTCGGACTTCGTGACGAAGACGAATAATAAAGACACTTATAATTCCAATATTTAGGGTAAAGGAGTGATATAAATGCCAAGAACAAGAAAGCTAGGTAGAGCTACAGATAGCAGAATGGCAATGCTAAGAGCTATGGTAACATACCTATTTGAAAATGGTAAAATCGAAACAACTCTTGCTCGTGCAAAGGATGTTTCTTCAATGGCAGAAAAGATGATCACAGTAGCTAAGGAAGACAATCTTCACAATAAGAGAATGGTTATGGGTTTTGTAACTAAGGAATCAGTTACTCATAAGCTATTCACAGAGATTGCTCCTAAGTATGCAGACAAGAATGGTGGTTACACAAGAATCACTAAGATTGGTCCTCGTCGTGGTGACGCTGCAGAAATGGCTATCATCGAATTACTATAATTTCATTGATACTTTTAAAGGCTTGTCTTTATGACAAGCCTTTTTGTTATGTTCACCAGTTAGTAGTGTGATACCTATGGGATTATCGTTCTGTTTACAGGTGATAAATTAAAAATATCTACATAGGGTAAAGCACCGATATAAAGGATAGTTTGTAACGGCCCACCAATTAAGTGAACATCAAAGATAACGAGTCATAGGCA